>JBARSG010000264.1:0-3326 GCA_049644625.1 Desulfobacterales bacterium
GAATACACAACGGCTTTTTATCCAAGGTGTTTGTTGTAATCCTAAAACTGAATTTTACCGGGTTAAAAGGATTTTTTATATTATCTGAAAATAAAACGGAATCATATGAGAATTAAACACAACACAACTTTCTTGACACGCTACCTCCATTTATCTATAGTCGTATGACTCAAAAATGAAAATTGTTTTTATATAGAAATCAGGATTTTATAATTTAATAAATGAACTTTCATGCATCAAATTAATACATATGATTCATATCATTTTGGATTTCCATCAGATATAGCCGACCAGCAACTGAAACAACTCATTAGATTCTTTAATTTACCAAAAAATAGTGTTAATTCCGCCCTCGGCGGAAGAACTTCCATTACAGTTACCCGGCTTCAAGGCATAGGATCTGTAGTTATTAAATATTATAGACGGGGAGGAGCCATTCGATATCTGATCAAAAAACGGTATCTCAAATGTGGAAAAACGCGTTGCCAGATTGAATATGAACTGTTGCAGAAAGTCAGAAGTTTAGGCATAAATGCCCCTGAGCCGGTTGCCTTTGCTTATCGAGGCCGCCTGTTCTATCAATGTTGGCTGGTAACCCGAGAGATCCAAGATCATCAAACACTTGTCCAAATAAGTCGTTCAAATGAAGAACAGGCTCGTATGGCAATGAAAGCGGTCGTCAAGCAAGTTTCAATGCTCATAAAAAATAAAATTTTACATGCCGATTTACATCCCGGCAATGTAATAGTGGACAATCAAAACCAAGTTTACCTTCTTGATTTTGACAAGGGTGGTGTTTTTCCCGGAGATAAAAATGCGCTAAGAACTCGATACCTGCGTCGCTGGAATCGGGCAATACAAAAGCATGGGCTACCGGAGATGCTCAGTGAAGTTAATGGGTTTAAGTCTCTTTAATCATTACAAATAGAAATAGTTTGGGTCATTGGTATTTGGAATTTAAGACCTGCCCGCTCGTGCCTTGCAATGGCAGGCGGGTTTGTTTGGAATTTGATGCTTGAGATTTGGGATTTCAAAAAATTCTTGGATGGTTATTAGTTTCGTTATGGATACAGCCGCCTCTAAAATACCAGCTTCAGCACCTTCGATCCTCATCATTCTGATGGGGGCTATAGGAGATGTGGCACGGGGTCTTTGCCTGGTATCACATATCAAAAACAATCTGCCGGGAAGCAGGGTAACATGGCTGGTAGAGCCGATATGTGCAGAATTGGTTGACGTTCACCCTTTGATTGACAAAATGATCGTTTTTAACAGACCCATGAATATTTTGGGGATACGGGATCTGTATAAAAACCTATCCCGTGAACACTTCGACATCACACTCGATCTCCAGCGTCACTTAAAGAGCGGCTTTTTCTCGTTTCTTTCCGGAGCGAAAAGACGAATCGGTTTTAACCGCCGCAATGCAGGGGAATTTAACTGGATCTTTAATAATGAACATATCCCCTATTCCAGCGATAAGCTTGATCTGCCCAAATTGCATCATTATCTTAAATTTACAGAATACTTGGGGTTATCTGAGCCGACTTCCCTGGACTTCGGTTTTTCCTGCCTTGATGAAAAATCTAATCTACCGGATATTGTAGCTAAAACAAGTAAACCCTTTATCGCAGTTGTAATGGGATCATCCTGGGAATCCAAAGACTGGTTTTTTGAAGGATACTATCGACTGGCAAAAAATATTCTTTCTTCAATGAAATGGCGGGTTGTGCTGCTTGGTGATCGTTCACAAGTATCATCTGCAAAAAAACTGTGCCAAAAACTTGGTTCACATGAATTAATTAATCTTGTAGGAAAAACGTCGATTCTTGATCTTATGGCCGTGCTTAAGGCCGCTGCGGCCGGTGTGGGACCGGACTCGGGGCCGGGTCATCTGGCAGCAGCGGTGGGAACTCCCTATGTGACACTTTTCGGTCCAACATCTCCGAGACGGGCATCACCCTATAAATGTGAACACCTTGTTGTTCAATCCGGGGTAAGCTGTGTTTCCTGTTATAAAAAGAAATGCCCTGACCTGGACAGGATATGTATGCGCCATATCAGCGTTGAATCGGTCCAGGAAAAACTTTCTTTAGCACTTGGAACTGTTGGTGCCTAAACGTCTCTAAATTTCTATCCTGTTATAAGTCCCTGGAGCCGGCTTTTAATGAAGGATTTAAAATCAATGTCGTTTTCACCAAAGGAAATCTCTATCCCGATGATAATCAAGTGGATGGGCCATTTTATTTTATGAGCAATCCGGACATAATCTTTTTCTGTGGTAAAAATAAATTCAACCGATAGATCCATTGCTGATTTTACAATTTCATCAAGTTCTCTATTCGAATACGTGTGATGGTCCGGGAATCCTGAAAAATTTTCTAATTTACACTTGAAACTCTTAATTGTTCGGCGAAAATCATCATTGCTTGCTATCCCGGAAAAAGCAAAGACTCTTTTACTTTTAAAGATATCAAAATCGTACTTGGATGAAATATTTAGTCTATCCGGCGATTCCAGGCTGTTTCCTGTAACAATTTTATAAATATATGGGGTATGAAATGAATGAAAAATCGGCTTTCTCGGAACAACGCTTTTTATTTGGTCCAAAGCTGCCGGCTTTCCGACATCCGATCTGGTTAAAATTACAGCGTCTCCCCGCAGTAAAGCAGAAACTGTTTCCCTTAAGGTGCCTCTAGGAAAAAGATAGGTATTACCAAACGGCTTTTTACTGTCTAAAAGAACCAGGTCTATATCTCGATTGAGCTTTAAATGTTGAAATGCATCATCAAGCAGTAAAACATCCGGTTTAAATTCCTGTATCGCCAATATACCGGCCTTAAAACGGTTTTGACCCACAATAACAGGAACCGTTTTTAGTCTCCGAGCTATCATAAATGGCTCATCGCCTGCTTTATCCGGCCCCATACAAATTATACGCCCGTCACATACGACGCCACCGATCTTCTCTGCTTCGCCTTTATATCCCCTGCTAATAATTGCAACACCATACCCGAGATGCTGTATGAACTCCGCGATATAAATCGTCATGGGTGTTTTTCCTGACCCGCCAACGGTAATGTTACCGATGGAAATAACCGGGCATGGGAGTCTTTTTGACTGCAAAAGACCTTTTTTGTATAAAGTTTCCCTCAGCTTAACTATTCCACCGTAACCAATTGATATTGCAAAAAGAAAGGGTTTAAGGAGCAAGGATCCGCTTTCCCCTCCGCCAGTCATAATCGCTTGGATCTTTCTCTTAACATTTCCTGGAATCGCCGTCATTTTGTCTGTATCCCGGTTGGCATAGGCTGTTTAGGACCTTA
>JBARSG010000265.1:0-1596 GCA_049644625.1 Desulfobacterales bacterium
TTACTTGCCAAGACCGCAGGTCCAAACATCTTAATTTTCAGTACATATATCGTATTTTTTAGATATCGTCGTTTAAAATCTCTGCTAAATTCGATTTGATAATTGGTTTTTGATAAATCCCATCGAAGCCCGCATCTTCTAATTCATTCATGTCAAAATTATAAACCCAGCCGGACAATGCATATATCTTTAAATCAGGTTTTAAGATTTTCACCCTACGGCAAAAATCTAAGCCATTTAACCAGGGCATTCTCAGATCTGTAATTATCAATGAAAAGTGTTCTTCATATCTCAAGATATGTTCGGCCTCTTCTGCACTGTCAGCCGTAACAACTATATGACCAAGTTTCCCCAACAATTTTCTCATTAATTTCAGATGGATTAAATCATCATCAACAACAAGGATTTTTTTAGTGCTCATATCAACAATTCACAAAGGGAGTTCAATGAATACATACAAACTCTGAGGAGTTTCTCCATCACAATAACCACCTAAATAGAGGTTAAAAAGTTGAAATAAAAAAAAAGAAAGTAATCGACAATTTGAGAATGTGCTCTGCAGATTCTATAATGTTAAACAATGGAAATTGAATCAAGACATAATATGAAATTCAGAAGATAAGATACCTCAGTATTTACACCATTCACAACAACAATTGATATACAGATATCATATTTTTCTGGTGTCAGGTCAAGTCCTTCTTGTCTCAGTTCAGACCTTCCACCTCATTCAACAATCTCAAGTACGTATCTTTTCCCAGCCTTTCCGGAGGCTGCATTTAATATGGACCGGATGGCATTTGCTGTTTTGCCTTGCTTGCCAATGACCTTACCCATATCACTCTTAGCAACTCTGAGTTCAAGTACAACAGTTTGGCTACCTTCAATTTCAGTAATCTGTACTTGTTCCGGGTTGTCGACCAGTGATTTTACAATTTGGATTAATAGGTCTTTCATGGGGGTCGGTTTCCTATCTGGACAATGTCGGATCAACGTTTTTTAAGAACACCAAGTGATAATTCGAAATCACACAACAGCAGCATCAAGAGCTGCACTATACATACCTATACGGGTTCTATTGCAATTATAGTAACGGCCCCAGCAACACTCGTATGCTCTGCCATATTCTTTGCCATTCTGCATAAACCGTATTACTTTTTCACCGCTGTGAGGTCCTCTTCGAGTAATATTAGCTTTTGCAATAAAACGTGTTCTGCTTTTGGTTTTAAGCTCTGACGGCCCACATTTCTCAAGCCAGTTATATGCTTTTTGAAATTTGTTTTTTAGTTGGAGAGTCCCTTCATGTGGCTCAAACATTTTTCACCCTTAGTTTTTTTATCACTTAAGCATACCATCGTTTATTGAATAGACGTCTTGTTTTTGTTTCATATAGGACACTTTAATAGACAACTGTAAAACATGCCAAAATGGAACAAGAAATTGCCTAATAATGACGAACCTTTAATTGTGATTTCTTGCCATGATCGCCAGCATTCACAACATCAATTAATATACAGATATCATATTTTTCTGGTGTCAATTCAAGTCTATCTTGTTATTACAAAATCTCGTAAGAGCACTTTGATAAAACAGCTT
>JBARSG010000266.1:0-11509 GCA_049644625.1 Desulfobacterales bacterium
TATAAAGCCCGGCCGGTCAGATATTCGGTCAACAAACGTGCCGGCGGCCGGACCTTTGGGGGCAATCACCCGAAATATACCCCCTTTCTCAAGGGATTGAGCATTGTATTCAGCGTGGTTGTGGGAACCGGCCTTGCCGGCGGTTCTGCCGTGGCGTGCCAAGGCGTTTCCCATCGTAGAAGCAGAATTCCCCAAGGATATTTCCATATCCAACATTGCCCGATTGAACCGTGAATTTATAAAGGCAGGGTTGGTTTCAGCCGTAAAATAATCCAATGGCGGCAGACGGTTTTGCCTAAGGGTCAGTTGAACGCCTGGTAAAATTCATTCGGTTTTAAAGTGGTTCCAGCCCGAGGGCGTAAAGGATCTGATCTGACCGTCCCAAAGAATCAGTTCCATTTTCCCTGAATCGGTTATTTCGCCGATCTGGTAAAGCGGGTTCCGAAACCTCTTCAGATAATTAGCCGCAATATGATCCACCTTATCCGGTGATATGGTGCACAACAGGGTATAATCTTCACCACCGGCGAGGGCATATTCAACAGGATCAAAATCAAACCGGGCACAAAACTTTTCCAGATGGTCAGAGACGGGTATTTTTTCGGAATACAAACGGATACCAACGTTGCTCTGCTCTGCGATGTGTGCAATATCGGAACTGAGCCCGTCGCTGACATCAATCATTGCATGAACGCCGCCCTGTCGTGCAAGAAACCGACCTTCCCGAAGATAGGGTTTGGGTATGATGTGGGCGTCACGCAGCGCTTTGAATTCGTCGGAATCCAATTCCATATTATTTGTTATCAGGTGCAATCCGGCCCGGCTGTCTCCTAAAAAACCGGTTGAACAAATTATATCGCCCGGTTGAGCGGTATTACGGTACAATATTTCTTTTTCAAATGCAGATCCCAACACCAAGATATTTATGATTAAATCAGTTTTTGAACGGGTCGTGTCACCCCCCAGAAGATTAAGGCCGAATTCGGCAGCCAGTCTTTTCATTCCGTTATATAGATCTTCAAGAAAATCGACAGAGCAATTTTCGGGTACGCCGATACTGATGAATGCTTCACGACCGATTCCACCCATTGCGGCAATATCACTCAGGTTCACGGATAGCGCTTTATAGCCTAAGTTAAATCCAGAAGTTGTATTTCTGAAAAAATGGATCCGTTCAACAAGCAAATCCGTGGTGACAAGCATAACTTCGTGAGGTGTGGGAATAAAGGCAGCAGCATCATCACCGATGGCTTTAATAATATTTTGAGGACGAATTAAACACCCCCGGCTGATTTTTTTAATAAAACCAAATTCACCGATATCTCTTAGATTCACTGTAATAACGTGTCTCCTTGATTATATATTTCGAGAAGCCAACACCTGAACCATTGTGTTCGCTTCTGCTCTATGGTTGTTTTTAATTCTTCGGCAGCTTTTTTCGATAGGCTCTTTACATCACTATTCCTTTTCGTTTCTGCTATACTTAAAAAAATAGTGTTCCGGTGCCGGTATGTCAAGCACAAAACAATGGTAACTATAGCACAGGCATGTTACCTTTTCAGTTATGCTTTAATGAAGAATTTATCTTGAAAATTCGATCCGCATAGTGTTTATGCTGACACTGGATTTACATAATATAATGGGGGTAAACTTCAGGCAGTCCAGACTTTTTGCCGGGGGAGGGGGGTCATGAAAGTAGCCCTGACAATCGCAGGTTCGGATTCTTCAGGCGGCGCCGGAATCCAGGCCGATCTAAAAACATTCCAGGCCCATGGCGTTTTCGGCATGAGTGCCGTTACGGCGGTTACCGTCCAGAATACTCAAAAAGTGTATGACATTCAGGAGATGGCGCCCCGGATCGTACATGATCAAATTACGTGTCTGTTTGATGATATAAAAATCGACGTGGTAAAAATAGGGATGGTATCCAGCATTGAACTGATTAAGGCCGTCGCAACAGCCCTAAAGGCCGTTAATCCGCCTCCTGTGGTGCTCGATCCGGTGATGATTTCCAAAAGCGGATACCGTTTGCTGAATCAAGATGCCCAGAATGCCCTGGTGGATCATCTTTTTCCGCTGTCTGAGGTCATCACCCCCAACATTTATGAAGCCGAAGCGCTCATCGGCAAAAAGATAAGAACCATAGATGATATGAAAAGCGCTGCCAGTGATATCTTAAAGCTCAATGCAAAAAAAGTGGTTGTAAAGGGAGGTCACCTCAGAGAAGACCGTGCCACGGACGTCCTATATGATGGAAAGGAATATAAAGAACTACATGGTCATTGGGTGAAAACCAAAAATACCCATGGTACGGGCTGCACTTTTTCTTCGGCTATTGCGGCGAATATCGCACTGGGCAAAACGTTCTTTGAAGCCGTATCACTTGCCAAGGAATATATTACCGGCGCCATAGAACATTCTCTATCCATTGGGCAGGGCTATGGCCCAACTCATCATTTTTTTGATTTATATGCTAAAGCAGGGATAAATTAGAGATGGAAGGGAATGTTTCAATTTAAGAAATAAAACCGAACTTTTCTTTTAATTTCTTGTTGACCACGGGCGGCACCATACTGGTGATGTCACCGCCGAACCGTGCCGCTTCCTTTATTATTGATGAACTGGTAAAAATCCATCGCAAACCGGTCATCAGGAAAACGGTCTGAACCTCTCTTTTTAACTTGCGGTTCATAAGCGCAAGCTGAAACTCATATTCAAAATCAGATACAGCGCGCATCCCACGAAGTATGGCAGTAGATTTCCGCCTGGCCGCATATTCCACAAGAAGACCGTCAAAAGTTTCCACTGTAATATCCGGATAATCTTTAAAACTCGATTCAAGCATTTCCACCCGCTCTTCAACGGTAAAAAGAAAATCTTTAACCGGATTATGCAATATGGCCACAATGATTTTGTCAAAAAGTTTAAGTCCCCTTTCAGCGATATCAATATGACCGTTTGTGACAGGATCGAAGGATCCCGGATATATGGCAATTTTTTTCATTTATATCAGTCCCTTTTTAGTACCCTAATTGATTGTAAACAAAATGGGAAAAATATATTATATGTCTTGTTTTAAAAAAATCCTTCTATACCAAATAAGTTAAGAATGAAACAAGTGTTTGCCCGTATTTTCTCTGGTCCGCAATCTCAAACATGAAAACAGGGTCCGGGATCGGCTCCAGAGGGGAGTGCTCAACCACAATGCGGGCTCCTTTTTCCAGAGATTCTGTCTGCTCAAGGTTGAACAATGCCGGTTTTACCATGCCCCGATTGTAAGGAGGATCCATAAACACAAGATCAAAGGCCGTGCCTGCCGATTTTAAACAATTTAAGTTCTTTTTTATGTCCCATTTAATAATATGAGCCTGTTTATTAAAAGAACACGATGTGATGTTCCGCTGTATTACAGATAATGCTCCCGGGTTATTGTCCACAAATACTGCCGATTCAGCGCCCCGGCTCAACGCCTCCATACCCAGGGCGCCGGTCCCGGCAAATAGATCGAGAACCATTGCGTTAAGCACTCGATGGGAAAGGATATTAAAGATCGATTCGCGCGATCGATCAGCGGTCGGTCTTATGGTCAAACCCCCAACCGAATGCAGCTTTTTACCTTTGAATCTACCGCTGATAATCCTCAATCCCATGCCTTTTCAAGAATAATTCAGCCCGTCGCAAAGCACCTTTAAGAAACGTTCAGACTCTTGAGTCTCTTATCCAGATAAGCCCGCTCAACTCCGATTGCTTCAGCCGTGTCACTGATATTGTTATTATGTTGCAAAAGTTTTCTTTTAATAAATTCTCTTTCAAAAACTTTTTTGGCGTCCTTCAAACAAAGGTTTAAAAAAAGCTCTGATTCAACCGGCACCATCCCTCCCGAAGGACCCGGGTTATAAGGTGCGGGCAAATCGAATTCGTCAATAACATCCTTTTCCACCATGATATCAAGCCGTTCAATAAGATTCTTCAACTCCCTGACATTTCCCGGCCAGGAATAATTGCATAACATATCAATTGCTTTCCGGTTCATTCTCTTTTTTTCACTTCGATCCTGTTTCGCACATTCAGCAAAAAATGTTTCAACCAGAAGAGGAATATCTTCACGGCGATTCCTTAAACACGGGACCTCTATGGGGATCACATTCAGCCGGTAGTAAATGTCTTCTCTGAAATTGCCTTTTTCAATCTCCTTTTCAAGATCTTTATTACTGGATGCAATGACCCGGACATTTACCCTCAAGGTTCTGCTTCCACCGACTCTCTGGAACTGCTTTTCCTGCAATACTCGGAGAATCTTTGACTGGGTCTTTAAGCTCATATCACCGATTTCATCCAGAAAAATAGTTCCGTTGTTGGCCAGTTCAAATTTCCCGATCTTTTTTGTTGTGGCATCCGTAAGGGCGCCCTTTTCCTGGCCAAACAGCTCGCTTTCGATGAGTTCTTCCGGAATCGCGGCACAATGGACAGTAACCAGCGGATAATCTGCACGGGAACCCAGTTGATGTATGGTGCGAGCAACCAGTTCCTTTCCCGTCCCGTTTTCTCCGGTAATCAGTATCCACGCATCTGTCGGGGCTGCAATAGCGATCTGTTTTTTCAGGGCCGCAATGGGAGGGCTGTTTCCGGTTATTGAGTGTTTTTCTAACGTCTTTTTGCGCAGATATCTGTTTTCTTCTTCCAATCTCCTGAAATTTAACGCATTATTAATTGCCACAATGATTTTATCAATGGAAAGCGGTTTTTCGATTAAGTCGAATGCGCCCAGTTTTGTGGCCTTAACGGCGGTTTCTATTGTCCCGTGTCCGGAGATAATGATGACCTGAATATACGGATTGCCCTTTTTTATCTCCTTTAAGGTTTCAATACCGTCAATACCCGGCATCCAGATATCGAGCAAAACAAGATCCGGGAACTCGGTATCTACGATTTTCAACGCTTCATATCCATTGGAAGCGGTTAAAACCTCAAAGCCTTCATCTGAAAGCAGACCGCTTAACGATTGGAGTATGGAAGGCTCATCATCAACAATCAAAATAGAAGGAAACATATGCTGTAGCTCCTTATCCTGAACTTAAGTTCGCTTCACTCGGTGCCGCAAAATTTCGGAAAAAGCTTGACATAAAGGTTGCCTTACGCCGGGAATTCTATAATAAATTTTGCACCCCTGGGATGGTTGTCCTGCACGCGTATCATGCCGTTGTGATCAGAGACAATGGCGCTTACAATGGTAAGTCCTAACCCCATGCCGGCCTTTTTTGTTGAAAAATAAGGTTCAAAAAGACGTGTCTTGCCCTCATCGGAAATACCCGGTCCATTGTCTGTAACTTCCAGCCGCACGATCTTTAAAATCGGATCATGGATTAATGTAATCAAAATATCGCCGTCATTCTTTATCGATGCGATGGCGTTGTCCACAAGATTGATCATGGCCTGCTTGATCTGCTGACGATCAAGGTTAAGAAGGGGAATGTCGTCTATCTTATCGAATTCAAATTTAATATTTTTATGCCCCTCTTTATAGAGCGCCAGGGTCTCTTCAATAATCGGCGGCAAATCGCAGGGCTTTGGGTTTGCTGTGGGAAATTTTGCAAAGGATGAAAATTCGTCCACAAGATTCCGAATCAGTTCTACGTGGTCAATAATTGTCTGTGTGCACTCATCAAAAACCGGCTGGTTGATTTGCTCGGAATATTTTCGCTTCAGACGCTGGGCGGAAAGCGATATCGGGGTCAGCGGATTTTTTACTTCATGGGCAATCCGGCGAGCCACTTCACGCCAGGCAACCATACGCTGGGCCTTTTCGAGTTCCGTGAGATCATCAAACACCATTACAACCCCCATGTGCTGACCGGAGTCGTCTTCCAGGGCGGTTAGATGCATCAAAAAACTCAAAGGGCTTCCGCTGACGGTCAGTTTTAACGGCAACTCCACGGAACGGTTTCGTGAGGTTTTAAGATTCTCCATGACCTCTTCGGCAAGATTCAGAAGCGGTTCATCCAAAAGTTTTTTATAACTCTTGTTGATGATTTCATCTGACTTGAGGTTCAGCATTTTTTCAGCCGATTTGTTTATGGTGGAAATGAACCCTCCCGCGTCAAGGGTAATTACCCCGGCAGAAACATTTTCAAGTACGATTTCCATATATTGCCGTCTTTTTTCAATCTCGACATTCTGTTCTCGAAGCAAACGGGCGGAAAGCTCCAGTTGATCCCTGCCGATTCGCAAATCTCTGGTCATTTTATTAAATGAATTCACAAGGCTCCCGATTTCATCGTCGGCCACCAGGCCGATACTGAAACTCAAATCTCCTTCCGCAACTCTGTGGGTTCCTTCAGCCAGTTCCATGATCGGTATGGTAATGGTTTTCGCCAGGTAGAAGCCAAACCATACCGCACAAAATACAACCAGAAGCCCTACGATGGACAAGGTGATATAGTAAGTCACCTGAATCGGTTTCTTAAGAAGTTTTATCTGCTGGTATTCTTCAAACCCTCTTGAAATGGACACCATGTTTTCGGAAAGGTCCGGCGGCATCAGTCTGGTTAACACAACAAACGCCTCTGTATTGGTACGCTTTGCTCCAAAAGGGATGGTTCCGATAGTTCTGATGAGCTCCCCTGAAAGATTACTTTCAGAGATTGACCGGACACCTTTTAGCGGCATTTGTTTTAAAAGATTATCGGCGGAAACCACTCCAAAGGGTATATCTTCCAATTCCGGAGAAAGGGAAAATGTAAGGCGACTTGCATTGGCGTCATAAAGTTCAACGGCATGAAGATTAAACTCCCGCTGGACAATTTGAATGTAATGGGAAAGGGCTTTTTCCTTTTCGGGATCCAAAAGTTTTTTTGTTTCTATCTGATATGATATTCTTTCCATAAAAAACTGACTGCTCTCTTCGGCATGCCAGTATAAACTCCGGCCCACCAGCAGTGAATTTTCAAGGGCCTGTTCTACCGGAACGTTAAACCAAAATTCAATGCTGGTTGTAATAAAGTTGATGGAAAAGAAAAAAAGTATAATGGTCGGCAAAAGTGACAGCGTTATAAATGCTACCACAAGTTTGGTTCGAAGCTTTGCGCCCATTACTTTGCGTTTTCTGTCATAAAGGAGCTTTACCAAATTTCTGAAAACAAGGAATATCAGCAGGATCAGCAACAGCAAATTGATGTTAATCAATATAAACATCAGGATGGTATTAGAAACGGGGATGCCGGCTCCAAAATGTATTATCCTGCTCTCGGCAAAAGTCAGTATGGCCACCACGGCAATGATGACAAAAATAATAATGACCTCGCGCTTTCTTCTGTTGCGCTCTTCTTCCGAAATATAAGATGCCGGCTTTTTGTATCTTTTATTTGCCATGATCATTGGTCGATCTAGTAGATGAAATCTATGGTATACAAGTCGGTTTCAAAGTCCCATAGAGAAACAAAAAAAAGAATATAATGCAGATAAAAAGGAAGGGTTATTTTGCTAAGTTCAGCCTCAGCTCTTATTTGATAATGCCCACCTTTTTCAAGCTTGCCGAGAGTGACAACTTTCAGGCTGTCAATGACAGCCATTAATTTCTGGGCCTCTGCGAAAGATTGCGTAATCTGCGGTCTGCCCCCATCCCATGAGCGTGTTACAACAAATTCTTCTTTCAGGTTATTGTACTTGATGGTATTTGTCGTTTTTATATCGGCGATCTTTTTATCGAGCCATAGATTGCGTACCTTGTAAAGCTTAATGAAAAATGAAAATGTGGCGGGAACACCACTGAATATAGCCGTTTTCATTTCTTCTCTAAACGCATCTTCAACCTTCAGATAAACAAGAAGGTCGTCTCGCGTATTGGCAACAATTATGTTTGTCAACCTGGCATCCTGAGCAAAACATAGATTCTGGACAAAAAAGATAATGCCAAGGAGCCAGATACCTGTTTTTCGATTTATAAATGATTTCATATCAATACGGTAAACGGCCATAAATTAGTTCCTTAGTTGTAAATTTTGTGGTTTTTGTGGCAAATATTTTTGGTTCTCTCCAAGCTGTAGGCTTACGAGCCGGAGGCCGGTTTGTCCGGGTTAGGATTCTTTATAAAGATGAAAAACACCCGTTACGCACGGGCGCACAAGTCTAAATGCAATAAATTAAGAAACAAAATTTTCGCAAATAACCACAAAGGACAATAAAATTAATTAATAGCGGATACCTTGTTAAATGGCAAGTGATTTTGGTTGACAGGAGGGCAACTCATTTTCAGTGTTGATTGTGCGGGTCTCCCATGATTCTTTTTGAGAAAAAAATTCCTTAAGAAAGGCGTGGTTGAATTCATGGCCGGATTTATTGACTACCACATGGCCTAAAATAGGCATGCCGAGAAGTGAAAAATCTCCGATGCAGTCGAGGATTTTATGTCTTACAAATTCGTCCCTATAGCGCAGGCCGTCTTCATTAACCACATCTTTGTCATCAATGACAACCACATTATCCAGGGAAACTCCGTGGGCCAGACCGTAGCGCTTAAAATATTCATATTCATGCAGAAAACCGAAGGTTCTGGCCCTGCATATTTCACGTTCAAAAACCCGGTCCGATAGCTCGACGGAATAGGACTGCCTTTTGATCAGAGAATGATCGTATTCAATGGTACAGGTTATTCTGTAAGTCGAGCAGGGATATACCCCAACCATTTTGCCGTCTTTTTTAAGCTCTATGGGTTTTTTAACGACGAAAAAATACCTGGGCGCGGCCTGCTCCCGGATCCCTGCAGATCTTATCATGGACGTAAAGGGCCCGGCGCTGCCGTCCATTATGGGCATTTCATAGCTATCGATCTCTACCAGGGCATTGTCGATTGACAGGCCGGCAAAACTGGCCATAAGATGCTCTATGGTTGAAACAATAAAGCCTTCGTACCCTATGACGGTAGCCATGCTTGTATCCACAACCATATTAAAATGAGCGGATATGCCCGGACAGTCAAGAAGGTCCGTCCTTATGAACTTGATGCCATGATTGCTCGGTGCAGGCTTGATGGTCAGATTGACTTTTTTCCCCGAATGAACGCCAACACCTGAACAACTGACCGGTTTTTCAACGGTTCTTTGTTTAAAATGCATAAAAATGATACGTGTTATACAGCTAAAATTTCTAAACGGTCTATTGAATAACTGTGAAAATTTTATTTAGACCAGATAACATAAATACGAACCATCAAAAATCAAGCTGAAATTTTTATATATAATATATTTTATTGATTATATTTGACAAGCATTATTTATAATTTTTAATTTTATTGATAATAACATCTGAATACCGCATAAGAATTACTGCCGATTTATGTCTTTTGAAAAAAGTTATTTCAAGATTTTAGGTAAAAAGATTGTTCTATACCCAGCTATTTGTTATGATTCAAAAATTTTTAAGTGAATCCGGTTTCCATCCCTAAAAAAGATTTTCCGTCTAATTGTTAAATTAGACCTTTTTTTTAATACCCGTCCGGTTATTTATGCAACGTTAGTTGTTCCGATAAAAGTCAAGAAATTTTTTATAAATTTGCGGGCAACGTCATGCCGCAAATTTATAAAATATGTTCTTTGAAAATTCGGTAAAATCTGTACATAAGGTCTATGTTCTGTTATGTTTCAAGTACGGGAACGGGGGCCTTGATCCCGCATTTAGCGTTGTTGTCGCTTTGGGACTGCTTCCGTTCCTCTCTTTTCTTAGCCTGCCTTCTTGAAATTGGTGCTTTTACATCATATGCTTGGTAACGACGGCTTTTGTCCAAGCCTACTTTCTTTTCGTCCTGAGTATTCTGTTTCTTTCTGTTTGCTCTGTCAATTTCGGGGTCAAACGGCTGGTTGTGTTTAAGCATTCCGTAAATTATTCGAATAATTTTATGCATGCACACACCCAAAGCGGCCTTTTTTTTCATCCCTTTTTCCGTATGTTTCTCATAGATTTCACGGATCAGAGGATTGGATTGAATGGCTACCATGGCAACCATATAAAGAATTTGTCGGGGTACTATACGGCCTTTTTTACTCATATGAAAGCCCCAGGAACCGTCACCGCTTTTTTTATAAACAGGGTGAAGGCCAAAGAACGAGGCTAAGTGTTTCGCCCTTTTAAACCGTTCTATGGAGCCTATTTCAAGGATCAGACCGACAGCAGATTCGTTTCCGATCCCTATAAAAGTCTTGAGCAACTCAACTTCAGGAATCGAACATTTATTAGCCATGGCTTTTGTTTGGTCATCAATTGTTTTTGAAAGCTGTCTGATCTGTTGGACAGTCGCCTTGATTATTTGGCTTGTAGTCTCATCAGTAGCAGACGCGACACTCTGTTTGGCTGTTTCGACCAGTTTTTTGGCTTTTTGGGGTGTCACATATGGAATCAGGGACACAGAAGACTTCTTTGCTTTGGCCAGCTTGGAAGCGGTTGGATAGCGCTGTAAAAGGCTAAGAACCCAAGCCGGTGTATGATCTTTACAGTAAGCCAGAATTTCCGGATTGGCTGTGTAGAGATTGGATTCCAACTGATTGAGCATCTGGGTTTTTTGCTTTTTCAGCATTTTTATAAATCCCCACTGTTTTCTCAGGGGTGCCAGAGGATCCTGTTGCCGATACTGCACTTTCTCGGGATGCTCTATCATGTATTTGGCGACATTCTCGGCACTGATTTTGTCGGTGATATTTCGATTCAATTCAGCCCTGCTGTTGTTGTAAACGCCGCAGGGATTTAATCTGGCAGTTTTTATCGGCAGATGCGTCTGGAATCTAACCAGCGCATCAAACCAGTTGTTTTCATAACCGCCAGTGCTTTCAACGGCAGCAAAAATGTTGGCCTTGGGATTACGGACGCAAAACTCTGAAAGGATGCTGTAGAGCTTTTGGTGTCCTTCAAAAGTATCATCCAACTGAAGGTCGTCTTCAACGCAACGCTTTAATGAATCAAGCATGACGAAATTAGAATACCCTTTACTCGCGTCAATCCCAAAAAAGAAATCTGACATCTAACCTCCTCATCGGCAATAATTAGTATGAAAGCCAGGAATCATCAGCCTTGTCAAATGCGGAGTCGATGCTCCAAGTTGTTCCTCGACTTAAACCTGGCGGAAGGAAGAAACTAACGTACGGGCTCGCAGCCCAAGGGTTAAACCTTCTCTTCCAACAGTATTGATGATTTTACCGAATTAAGAAAGCTTTTGAGTACAATTGTGTCAACTTTTACCAGACGGAGAGGGCAGTGGGACACCCCCCGCACCCCCCGTTTTAAATTTAATTTTTATTAAATTTTCAATATACAAGGGTTCTCTATCATTCCCTGATCCGGAGTGCCGCGAATATCTGTGACATCAAATCCCTTTGAACGTAATTGCTTAACCGTGATCAAGGGAATGTTTTCGTCCACAAAGATTTTCATACAGCATCTTCTAACATTTCAATTGGAGTTATCTGCTCCTCAGCCAAGGATGCGGCATAGTCAAGACATGCATAAATATCTTCTACTTTTAGGG
>JBARSG010000267.1:0-2637 GCA_049644625.1 Desulfobacterales bacterium
CGACGTACTTCAAGTACGCCTCGGGCAAAAACCCTTGTGCGGCCTTGCTCATCGAAAAAATCCCTCATTTATAAATTGGAAACTACTTGGTGCTCAAATGTATTTATGGGGTACTAGCCTATCACGAAAAAGTGCCTAAAGTGTAGGCATTCTATCAATTTAAACATTAAATGTGTTGCGCCTGTGGCGCTTTCCTTAACTTTAGATCACTTCAAACTTTAGCTCACTATAAATCAATAAATACCATGACAAACACGAATAACACCTCATCAGAAAAATCTCATCCCGAAGGCAAAAACAAAGGCGCCGCGCCGCGCCTGGTTGCCTGGGAAACCACGCGCAACTGCAACCTCGCCTGTGTGCACTGCCGCGCATCCGCAGAACATGGCCCATTCAGCGGCGAACTTGACACCAGGGCATCTTTTCACCTTCTGGATCAGATTGCAGAAGTGGGAGAACCCATCGTAATTTTGACCGGCGGGGAACCGCTGTTACGACCGGACATCTTTGATATTGCAAAATACGGTACAAAAAAAGGGCTCCGAATGGTCATGGCGCCAAACGGCACACTCATCACTGAAAAAACCACCAGACAAATGGCGGATGCCGGCATTAAACGGATAAGTGTCAGTCTGGACGGTGCAACCAGAGAAAGCCATGACAGGTTCAGAGGAGTGGAAGGCGCCTTTGAAGGTGCGCTTCGCGGAATACGGCGGGTCAAAGATGCCGGGATAGAATTCCAGATAAACACCACGATTACAAAAACCAATCTTAGCGAAATCCCAAAAATCCAGGAACTGGCCATAAAACTGGGGGCAGTTGCTCACCACATCTTTCTTTTGGTTCCAACCGGTCGCGGCAAATATATTGTGGACCAAGAAATAACCGCAGAGGAATATGAGCGCACGTTAAACTGGTTTTATGACCAGAGGGAAAAGACGTCTTTACAGCTCAAAGCCACATGCGCTCCCCATTACTACCGCATCCTCCGGCAAAGAGCAAAACAAGAAGGAAAGTCTGTCACTTTCAAAACCCACGGAATGGATGCCGTTACCCGAGGATGCCTGGGAGGGACCGGCTTCTGTTTTATTTCTTGCCGAGGCATTGTGCAGCCCTGCGGATTTCTCCAGATTAATTGCGGAGATATTACCAAAACATCCTTTGCGGAGATCTGGAACCATTCAGATGTATTTTTATCTTTACGCAATTTCGATAATCTCAAGGGAAAATGTCACGGGTGTGAATTCAGAAGGGTTTGCGGCGGCTGCAGAGCTAGGGCCTATGAAGCAACCGGAGATTTTCTGGCCGAAGAACCCCTGTGCAGTTATCAGCCGGCTTCCATGAACCAATGATCAAGCATCCAGGTTAGCCCACCTTCCCCATCCCGCGCAAGCAGGATTCATTTGGTGTCCCATCACCAACTCAATCAGATAACCAATTCAAAACCTGACTTGCTCTCTTGAGATTTTTCCTATATGAATATGAATAATCGAGTTTGCTATTTCGGAAATAAATCATTAATAAAATTTAACTGATACCGATTGAATGTTCGGAACGAAATCCTCAATGAAATTAGTGTGATGCTGATGCAAGATAAGGCACGGTATATTGAACGAAAAATCGGAATAAGGAGGAAGGGAAAACCACAATATATAGGATCGGGGGATCATCAGGGTTAGCCAATAATTTTTAACAAGAGCGATCGATATCTAAACGGTATCACAAGCTTTTAACATTACTAAATATTTCATGTATTGGCAAGATATTCCAAGAAAAAAGCAAGGTATAATTTTTGTGATATCATATTACCGTATCACAATCACGAGTGAACAAAGGTAGTTGCAAGTTATCTCCAAAATAAAAGGGCTTGTCTGATATGTATCAAAAGGCTGCATTATCCGAAATGGCATTCCAGTAAGAGCGAGACGTATGATAATAGTATAGGCTTGCCTCCAAAAACCATTGCCATGCCTTCTACTTCAAGAATTTCCTCGGTATGGTTCAACAAGACACGGATTCTATCAGGAATTCAATCCTTTTATTATATTTAATGTTTTTGATCTTATCATTTTAAATAGAGTATTAATTTTCATTGACATATTTAAATGCTGAATATTAAAAGTGCAAATATATATAAACACGTAACCGGTTCACTTTAAATTGGCTATAAGATACAGTAGGTACTCAAATTTAGAAGGAGGATACCCTGGGAGTAAAAGACTGTTGTTCTAACGTAGTTATGGAACTTACGATATGGAAATTAAAAATTTTTGACACAATTCGCAAAGCTGATCAATGGGGATCTGCGGATTTTGAAAAAGTTCTTCCAAACATTCAAGATCTCAAAATGGTCGTCGCCGAATTTGAAAATAGGATTCATCTGCTCAGGACAAAATGTCCTCTGGAGTGGCAGCCGATAAGGGATGAAATTGGGGGCGCCAAGGTCAACCCAACCAATACGTATGATCAAGTGATTAATTACATCGGCGGAAGAGCCACACTGTAGACTTACCGGGATATGCTCAAAGAACCGATACGTATCGATGTTTTTATTACATCGGAGTTTTTATTAGCCATGTCTTCTTAGAATATATAAATGGGATTCAGTTACAAAAGTTCTTAGAGGGTGGCTTTATT
>JBARSG010000268.1:0-2354 GCA_049644625.1 Desulfobacterales bacterium
ACCGGGCTGATGTTGAACGCAGCCATGCGATCGGGCTTCAGCCAGATGCGCATAGCGAATGTCCTGCCCCCAAGAATATCGGCCCGTTGCACCCCTTCTACCGCAGAGAGTCGGGGTTGAACCAGACGTACCAGGTAGTCGGTGATCTCATTTTGCATCAGCACATCGGAAGTAAAACTCAGATACGATGAGGCGAACCGGCTGTCAGCCGATTCCACATTGATGGTGGGAACCTCTGCCCCCGGGGGCAAATCGTTTCGAACCTGATCCACTTTGGCACTGATTTCAGAAAGCGCCTGGATCGGATCGTAATTGAGTTTCAAGCGAATGTTGATGGTGGAAAGGCCAAGGGCGCTTTGTGATTCAATATACTCAATGCCGTCGGCCGCGGCAATGGCCCGCTCCAGGGGAGTGGTAATAAATCCGCGAACAAGATCGGCGCTTGCCCCCACATAAACCGTCCTGACCGTAACCACGGAGTTCTCGTTGCGGGGATACTGGCGAACATTGAGAGACCGAATCGCCTGCAAGCCGGCAATAATGATCACAAGATTGATGACCAATGCAAGGACCGGGCGTCGGATAAACAGGTCGGTTAGTTTCATGGTTAAATATAATAATATGAGTTGAAAATAACGACTCAGGTATTTAGGCTGAAGCCTGAAATCAGTCTATCCACCTGAGTTCAAGTAAAAATTCATTTGGGTTGCGTGTTTTTGGATTATGCATCCGCCGGTTTGGGCATTTGCTTGAATTCGGGTGACAGGGTGTTATCTATAACAACGGCCAGGCCGTTTCGAAGCTTAAACACGCCGGTACTGACTACTGTCTCCCCCTGTTTAAGCCCTGAGACAACCGATACATAGTCCCCGCGTTTTTCTCCCAAACGCACGAACTTTTGGTTCAGCACCAGACCGGACGGTTCATTTGCATCATTTTTTTTCTCCTCAACCACAAACACGGAGTCGCCGTAAGGTGCATAAAGCACTGCGGTGGCAGGAATGGTGAGCACCTCAATCCGATCCGGCAACACCACCGACACGTTTACGTACATGCCGGGCCGAAGTCGCTCTGCCGGGTTTTCCACGGTTGCCTGGATCCGAATGTTTCGTGTATCGACATCAACTTGGGGGTTTATGGCGGTAATTTTCCCGGAAATGACCTGCCCGGGAAACGCATCGGTGGTCAGTCGAATGGCGAAGCCCGGGTGTACCTGGGCAAGCCGTTGCTGGGGTAAAAGAAAATTCACATAAATGGGATCAAGGGCCTGGAGCGAAACAATCTCATCCCCCTCATTGAGAGTTTGCCCCAGGTTCACCTGGCGAATACCGAGACGGCCGGCAAACGGGGCCCGAATGGTCTTCTTCCCGATAACTGCGCGAATATTGTCTACCTGAGCCGCAGCTTCCTTGAACTGTGCGTCGGCATTATCAAGATCAGATTGGGATACGGTTTTATTGGCCACCAGTTTTTTTGTGCGCTCAAAGTTTATTTTTGCGAGCGTCATCGCGGCTTCGGCCGCGCGCAACTGCGCCGATTCCACAGACGTATCCTGCTGCACCAGGAGATCACCCGCTTTCACCATGGTGCCCGGCTCAAAGGCGATATGCACCACTTTTCCCGTGAGTTCCGCGGTAACCACCACCCCCTGCACGGCTTCCAGGGACCCGACAGCGGTTAAAAACGACTCCCATGAGTCGTTTTTGGCCTTCGCCGTTGTAACAACTTCCGGGGGCGACACAACATTGTCCCCATGGGCGATCATCCGTTTGATTTGAAGGCCTTTAATCCCGGCCAACCCCCCAATCAACACAATTAATCCAATCAAAGTGATAATTATTCGTTTTACCATAACCACAGGTTTTCTTTGCCGGCCCCTTGCGTCCGGCCCTGTTTTTTGATATTCAACTCAGTTTTGTCAGATTTACAACTCCACAGCAAAACCAGCCCCTGACAGTAAAGCATATCAAATCCAGCTTTCAAGAAAATAATTAAAGATACTAAATTTGATGAGGACATTCAAGGGAATTGCACGTGACCCCGCCAATATCCCTTACAAGAAAAATTGTGCCCCCCTTCCAGAAGCAACTTCGAAACAGAATCAAAGACCAAAAAGTGATTGATTAACATATGAAACCTGATATAAATTTAAACAATTAATTAACCTGCCAATAAAAAATAATTAGAGATTAAAGGAGGAAGCAATGAAAAGAGCATTTATTCCGGTACTTACGGTGAGCCTGCTCCTCATGGCGCATTCTATCTTTGCCCAATGTCCGTCTGCTTCGGATCGGAGTCTAATTCTTACCCAGGGCATGGCCGAGGTCATGGGCCAAAATGATTCAGCCAGGATC
>JBARSG010000269.1:0-3392 GCA_049644625.1 Desulfobacterales bacterium
GTTCATGTTGTTAAGCAATTTAAAAGAAAATCAGACTGCAAGAATCGTTCATATCGGAGGTAACGGGGCTCTGCGTAGAAGAATACTTGAAATGGGGCTCCTTAAAGGTTCCGAGGTCTATGTTGAAAAATATGCGCCCCTGAAGGATCCTATCGAGTTAATTGTAAAAGGGTATCATTTGTCACTTCGGGTTGAGGAAGCCGCAAAAATTACTGTTGATAATGTCAAATAGAAGTATCAATTTTGAAAAAAACAGCGCATTCAGATAATCCGTAATGAATCAAAAACGCCTTTCAATAGCCCTGGCAGGCAATCCTAATTCAGGCAAAACCACAATATTTAATAATATGACCGGCACTCGACAGAAGGTCGGAAACTGGCCGGGGGTAACTGTTGAAAAAAAAGAAGGCAATGTCAAAAAATTCGGATATGATTTAAAAATTATAGATCTTCCCGGAACCTACAGTTTAACGCCCTTTACCATAGAAGAGATTATTGCCCGTGACTTTGTTCTGGAAGAACGTCCGGATGTTGTGATCGATATCATCGACGCATCCAACCTGGAACGAAGCCTTTATCTGGCAACCCAGTTTAGAGAGATAGATTGCAAGGTGCTGTTCGCTCTAAACATGGCAGACGTCTCCCGATCACGGGGATTCAAAATTGATGGTAAAAAACTTTCTGAACTTCTGGATGTACCTGTGGTTTTTACCGTCGGAAATAAAAACCAGGGCATTGATACACTTCTGGAAAAAGCCATAGAACTGGCAGAATCGAGTTATGAAATTCCTCAAAAACGGAGAGTCAAATACAGCAAAGATATTGAAAATTCGATTTCCAGTCTAAAGTCCTTTCTCGAAAACTGGACGGAAGGGTCAATTCCTTACAGTAACCGATGGACAGCCATAAAGCTTTTGGAAGATGACAAAATCGTAAAGAAGCGTGTCCTCAACAAGGCCGGAGAAAACAGCCGGGAGATTCTACAACAAGCCCAGATACATCGGGACTTTCTCGTGGACCGTTTCGATGACGATCCGGAAATTGTAATGACGGGCGAGCGTTACGGATTTATCGCCGGAATCATCAAAGAAGTACTCACAACCTCTACAAAACAGCGTATCGATATTTCACGCAACATTGATCTGCTTCTTACCAACCGATTTCTGGGATTCCCGATCTTTATTTTTTTTATCTGGGCCATGTTCCAGCTAACGTTTTCGCTGGGAGCCTATCCCATGGAATGGATCGACATGGGGGTTAACTTTGTTTCAAAATCCTTGGCTCATGTTCTTCCGAATAATCTTTTTAAGGATTTCCTTTTGGATGGCGTCATCGCAGGGGTTGGGAGCGTTGCCATCTTTCTGCCGAATATTTTAATTCTTTTTTTCTGTATCGCAATTTTTGAAGATACAGGATACATGTCCAGAGCGGCCTTTCTGATGGACAAGATCATGCACCTTATCGGACTTCACGGCAAATCCTTCATTCCCATGTTGATGGGTTTCGGGTGCAATGTTCCGGCCATTATGGCGTCCCGCACCCTTGAAAGTGAAAAAGACCGCACACTCACTATCCTTATCACCCCTTTTATGTCATGCTCGGCAAAACTGCCGGTCTATATTGTACTTGCGGGTGCATTCTTCGGTGCCAGGGCCGGGACCGTTATCTTCGGAATATACCTGGCGGGGATTATACTCTCCATTGTCACCGGCCGCCTTTTCCGATCCACCCTTTTAAGAGGCGCTGACGCACCGTTTGTCATGGAACTCCCGCCCTACAGAGCTCCTATGATAAAAAGCCTGCTGATTCATATGTGGGATCGAAGCAAGATCTTTTTAAAAAAGATGGGAGGCGTTATCCTCGCCGGTTCGGTTGTGATATGGACACTGTCGGCATTTCCTCATAACATATCATATTCATTGGACTATAACTCAGAAATTGCAAAGGTCAAGGCATCCTATAATGCCGAAATTGAAACTGCCCATGAATCTGACAAAACGCTGCTCGCAAAGAAACGAGACGGTGATGTTGCAGAACTTATAAAATTAAAGAAGGCTGAAAAAGCTGAAAAATCTTTTATGGGCAGGATAGGGAAAGTGCTTGCACCCGTGTTTGCACCCATCGGTATCGACTGGCGCGGCAGTATAGCCCTTCTTACCGGTTTTGTTGCCAAAGAAATCGTTGTAAGTACCATGGGAATACTTTATGCTGCGGATGAAACAGACGATTCGGCAGCACTTAAAAACGCACTGTTATCTTCCGGCATGACACCTCTGGGAGCTCTTGCAATGATGGTTTTTGTACTTTTATATATGCCGTGTCTGGCAACGGTAGCTGCCATCAGACGTGAAACCGGTTCCTTTAAATGGATGATTTTCAGCGTTGTTTACAGTACATCCCTTGCGTGGAGTGTTGCTTTCTGTATCTATCAGGGGGGAACAATTCTGGCGGCTTAAGATTTTATAACCCGTTAGCTCAGGAAATAAGCCGGAACCTATTACATATGCCGCTTTTTAAACCAGCCTATATTGAAACTTCTAAAAAGGGATTGCTTTCGGAAAAGATTGAGAAAGCGTATGAGATTTTGAACTCCTGCACCCTTTGTCCCCGAAAATGCAAGGTAGATCGCCTATCCGGTGAAACCGGTATATGCAAAACCGGTGAAAAAGCATATGTTTCAAGCTTTAATTCTCACTTTGGAGAAGAGGATCCTCTGGTGGGCACCCATGGATCCGGCACAATTTTTTTTA
The DNA here is from genome assembly GCA_049644625.1 of Desulfobacterales bacterium. Classification (GTDB taxonomy): domain Bacteria; phylum Desulfobacterota; class Desulfobacteria; order Desulfobacterales; family UBA11574; genus S5133MH16. Next base: position 2,751 of record JBARSG010000269.1, read on the forward strand.
CCCACTGCAATCTGTTGTGCATCTTCTGCCAGAATTACGATATAAGCCACTTGGGTCATGGTGAACAGATATCCAATGAAAAGCTTGCCGATATAATGCTCCATTTACAAAATGCAGGATGCCACAATATTAATTTCGTTACCCCATCCCATGTTGTGCCCCAGATCCTTTCCGCCGTTGAAATAGCAGTCGATAACGGTCTTTCAGTGCCCCTGGTTTATAACACGGGGGGTTACGACCGTGTTGAAACCCTGAAACTGCTTGAAGGTGTATTTGATATCTATATGCCCGATTTCAAATTCTGGGATCCTGAAATTTCAAAGACCGTTTGCGACGCCGAAGATTACCCGGAGGTGGCCCGAAAAGCGCTTGTTGCAATGCACCGGCAGGTCGGTGATCTTATTACCGATGAATCGGGTATCGCCAGGCGGGGGCTTTTGGTACGGCACCTTGTTTTACCCCATGGACTTGCAGGAACACGCGAGCTAATGAGATTTATTGCAAATAAAATTTCATCCAACACTTATGTAAATATAATGCCCCAGTACAGGCCCTGCGGCAGAGCCGCAGAGTTAAAGGAACTTTCTGAGCACCTTTCACAAAAGGATTATAAAACGGCCTTGCAGGCGGCAAGGGAAGAAG
>JBARSG010000270.1:0-6471 GCA_049644625.1 Desulfobacterales bacterium
TATGAAGGTTTAGTCGTAATTTCAGACGCAACAATTTGAACATCGAACATCGAACGTTCAACGTCGAACGTCGAATGTGGAAGGCGCTTCGCTTTGTCTTTATTATAAATGGTAGAATACATTATTCGATGTTCAACGTTCGATGTTCGACGTTCATCTTTTATATGCTTTCAAGGTGTGGATTCTTCATTAAAATATGTTGAATCTGAATTTACACTAGGCCAGTAGCCCTGCATTTAGATTTTAGGTTTTATTTCTTTGCAGCTTTCCAGCATCTTACCCGGTGTTTTTCTCCTACTTTTTCAAAGCCGATTTTCTCTTCCAGACAACGGGGTTCCTCGATGGGGCACCTTCCCTGAAAACGGCATCCTTTGGAGGTCATAAGAAAATCAGAAAGATCCGGTTCTACGAGTTCTATTTTACGTCTTCTACCCGGCACGGGATCGGGAATGGCCGAAAGCAGTGACATGGTATAGGGATGACAAGGGTTTTCAAAAAGCTCCTCCGCGGGTGCGGACTCCATGATCCGGCCTTTGTACATGACAGAAATCGTGCTGCACAGATAACTCACCACATTGAGATCGTGAGAGATGAAAAGATAGCTTAATCCCAGGCGATCCTGAAGATCTTTTAAAAGATTAATGATCTGGGCCTGTATGGATACATCCAGAGCCGAGATCGGTTCATCACATACAACCAGTGAGGGGTCCACGCTCAGGGCACGTGCGATGCAAATGCGCTGGCGCTGTCCGCCGCTGAATTCATGGGGATATCGATCTGCGGTGTCCGGAGACATGCCCACCATTTTAAGGAGTCCTTCAAGGCGCTCTTTTCGCCTTTTTCCCTTTTTAATACCCAGAATTCGCAGCCCTTCCTCGATGGACAATCCGGCGGTCATCCGGGGATTTAATGATCCGAACGGGTCCTGAAAAACGATTTGAATCTCTTTTCGAAGGGGCCTCATATCTTTTTCGGTAAATTTACCGATATCTATCCCCCGAAAGATGATGTTTCCTTGATCCGGCTCCAAAAGTTTCAAAATGAGTCTGGCAACGGTTGTTTTTCCGCAGCCGCTCTCTCCCACCAGACCGAGGGTTTTTCCCTGTTCGATTTCAAGGCTCACGTCATCAACGGCTTTAACCCATCCGTCGATTTTCTGAAAAAAACCTCTGCGTATGGGAAAGTATTTTTTCAGGTTTTGTACACGCAGGATAATCTGTTTGTCTTTATTCAACAATTCCATTGTAATAGTGTAGTCCTTTGAAATAAATCGATTTCAAACGAGCGCCAATATTGTTAAAAAGCTAAAGTGTTGCATTTCATTTATTTGCATCCGTCTCCCCTTTCAAACAGGACGGGGCAGCGGGCCAGGTGTGCCTGGCCGTAATCACACATCTTGGGATATTCTTTGCCACAGATTGGGATTGCATGAGGACATCTGGGATGAAAGGGACAGCCCGCAGGCTTGTAGGCCGGGTTCGGCACCGTGCCGGGGATGCTGTAAAGCCTCTTCCCCCGTTTTGATCGGCTGGGAAGCGACGCAAGGAGTCCCTGGGTATACGGATGCCGGGCATCATGAAAAATCTGAGTCGTATTCCCCTGTTCCGTGATGATACCGGAATACATCACATAAACCCGGTCGGCAATATTCGCCACTACGCCGAGATCATGGGTAATATATAGTACGGACATGGATCGTGTTTTCTGAATGGATTTAAGCAGTTGTAAAATTTGAGCCTGTACGGTCACATCAAGGGCGGTGGTGGGTTCGTCGGCTATAATCAGATCCGGATCACATGCCAGAGCCATGGCAATCATGACCCGCTGTCTCTGCCCGCCGCTGAGCTGATGGGGATAATCTTTAAGTCGCTGCACAGGGGAGGGGATACCCACGTCTTTTAAAAGCTTAATACAACAGTCACGCAACTCTCCGGCCCCTATGTTTTTATGGATGCGGATCGCCTCGCCGATCTGATCTTCTATGGTAAAAACAGGATTCAGGGATGTCAGCGGTTCCTGGAATACCATGGCAATACGATTTCCGCGAATCTTCTGCATATCTTCTTCGTCGATTTCCAGCAGGTTTTTGCCTTGGAACAGAATTCGACCCCCTGCTATTTCACCGGGAGGTATTGGAATGAGACCGAGTATGCTGAGTGCGGAAACCGTCTTTCCACATCCGGATTCGCCGACAAGACAGACGGTCTCTTTTTCCCGAACCTCGAAACTGATACCATCTACGGCGCGGGCGCACTCGTGGCCGGTTCGAAAATACACTTTTAAATCCTGAACAGAAATCAGAGTGTTGTCATTCGTCATTTGTCAATTTTCAATCTTCAATCAACAATTCAGTGTCTTTCCCTAAGTTTTGGGTTCAATACATCCCTGAGACCTTCACCAAAAAGGTTAAAAGAGAGCACCACAATAAGAATTGCAATGCCCGGTATGAAGGTAAGCCAGGGTGCATCAAAGATGAAATTCTTGCCGTCTGAAAGAATGTTTCCCCAGGTGGCGTAGGGGGGCGGCACCCCGAATCCCAGAAAGCTCAAGCCGGCTTCCGTTAAAATGGCCGTAGCAATGCCGATGGTGGCGGAGACCAGCACCGGCGCAACGGCATTGGGCATCATGTGACGAAAAATAATCCTGAAGTTGCCGACGCCGAGGGTTTTTACAGCCGCTACAAAATCCTGTTCTCTTAAGGAGAGAAATTCAGCCCTGACAAAACGCGTGGTCCCCATCCAGCTGGTCAACCCGATAACGATCATGATATTATATATGCTTGCAGGGAGAAGCGCCACAACCGTTAGAATCAGAAAAAAACTCGGGAAGCAGAGCATAATATCCACGAGTCGCATGATCAGTGTGTCCACGGAGACAGCGTTTTTACGAAAAACTCTGGCCCATGAGGGCACGGTTTTTTCCCTGGATCTGTTTTGGGTCAAGAAAGAATAAAAAATGTATGCCGGAGTGAGACATAAAAGCACTGCACCGAAACGGATAAAATGGCCCGTTACCAAAGCTGTGCCCGAAATCAAAAGAACTGTCACCAGAATATGATTGACTCTAATATGGTGTTGCCCAAAGTATCCCGCTACTCCGCCCATGAATATACCGATGAGTACAGATATCCCGACGGCCACAAAACCAACGGTCAGGGAAACCCAGGCGCCTTGGAGCATTCTTGCAAAAACATCCCGTCCCAGATCATCGGTTCCCATCAGGTAGAAGCCCAGGCATGGGATCTCTTCGCGGCGCAACGAATCAAGATTTGGTTTTACAAGGGGCGGACGCAGCTTTTCTTGAAGACGGATCATGGCTGGATCGAATAAAGGGTCCGGCCCGGAAGTCATAAAGAGACCCGCAATTGCGCAGCAGAAAAAAAGAATGAAAATAAAGAGCCCCAGGATGGCCAGCCGGTTTTGCCTGAAAAGACGCCAGAATTCCTGGAGCCGGGTCCGTTTCGGAGCCAAAGGCGTCTCGAATTGAAAATTTTCGTTAAAAGCTTTTTCTTCTATGTTCATCACAGACGTATCCTCGGATCGACAATTAAGTAAAGAAGATCTGAAATAAAGGTACCGGCCAGTACCAGGACGGCTGAAACAAAATTAACCGTCAGAATAACCGGGTAATCTCTGGCCAGAATCGCCTCATAGGCCATCCGTCCCATCCCCGGCCAGGAAAATATCGATTCGATGATAACCGAGCCTCCGATCAGACCCGGTAAAATAAGTCCGAACATGGTTACAAAAGGAAGCAGGGCATTTCGCAGAGCATGCTTATAGTGGACCTGTTCCGGTGGAAGTCCTTTGGCCCGGGCCGTACGAATATAATCCTGGCCTTCCACTTCGAGCATCTGACTTCGGACATACCGGGAAAGGACTGCAATTCCTCCGGTGGCGCCCAGCACGGAAGGGAGGAACAGATGCCAGATCCTGTCCATGAATAGGTGCGGCAGGGAAGCGCCGTCACCGATTCCGAAAGTTTCCATGCCGATGACCGGAACATGGAATTGGTTCACCACGAAAATAATCAGGACGTAAGCAAAAAAGAAACCGGGAATGGAAATCAGAAGATACGATAAAAATGTGGCACTCCGATCATAGAATTGACCCCTGAAAATAGCCGACCTGATCCCAATAGGAAAAGAAAGGGTCCAGGTAATAATTGTACCCACAATAAACAGGGGCAGACTGTTTAAGAATCGTTCCCATATTTTGTTAAGGACCGATTGATTATCCTTCCAGGAGATGGTTTCTCCGGTAAAAAGATCCTTGTAAAAATAAAAATACTGAACATGAAGCGGCTTGTCCAGATGAAACTCTTTTTGAAATCGTTCCACGACTTCAGGAGTGAACTTGGGATTCATCGGATCCACCTGGCTCGGCTTGCCGGGCGCAATATGAATGATCAAAAAAGATACGATTGAGACGAAAAACAGAGTAATAATTTTCTGGATAACACTGCGTCCGATAAATGATATCATGGTCTATCCCTCATCCATAAAGCTGGGGGCCTCCGGAAGTTTTATCCATTTGTTAAAATAAAAACTATAAGTTCCGGTTTTCGTGGGGGTTATCTTTTTATAGAGTATTTGTCCGGCGTCATCGATAGTCTTTATCACGATCCGTTTGTCTAAAACGGCCGTCCATTTTCCCACATAAAGAAAGGTGTACGGCTGTTCTTTTGCAATAATTTCATGAAGCATTCGACAGTATTGGACCTGACGGTTGTGATCATATTCCTGCCGAATCTTTATGATGAGATCGTCGGCTTCTTTGTTTTTGAAACTTACAAAATTGAGCTGATAAGGATTTGTCTGGCTTGAATGCCATATCTGATACAAATCCGGGTCTATTCCCATTTGCCAGCCCAGGACCAGGGCATCAAAATCTGCCTTGTTCACCCGTTCCTGGATGAATACAGACCACTCTAAAAGATCGGTATGGACATCGATTCCGATTTGTTTCCATGCGTCCTGAGCAATTGCCAGTATGGCTTTACGGAGATCGTTGCCGTTGTTGGTAATGAGGGTGAATTGGAGTTTACTGCCGTCTTTTGTCAGCCATCCCTGTTTATCGGGTTTCCAGCCGGCTGAAGCTAACAAGGTTAACGCGCCCTTTGGATCATAAGGAACCGGTTTAATATTGTGGTTATAATAATCGGTCTGTTTGACAAAAGGACCGGTGATTCGCTCCCCTTGACCATAGAGCACGTAGTTGATAATCTTGTCCATATCAATTGCCATGCCCAGCGCCCTTCGTACTCTGGCATCATCAAAAGGCTTGCGCCGGATGTTGTAGCCGATATAGGTGTAGCCTAAGGCTGTGCCGGAAAAACTCTGGAACCTTTGGTCTTTTTCCAGCCGCTTTACCTGATGGGGTTGAACATCGTAGCCGTCGATGGTGCCGGCATAAAATTCCATTTCCTGGGTCAGCCGATCCGGTATTACACGAAAAACATATTTTTTATAGTTGGGCGGTCCCTCCCAGTAGCCGTCAAAACGATCCAGGATAATGTACTGATCTGATTTCCACTCCTGAAAGCGGAAAGGTCCGCACCCGATGGGATTCCGGTTGAAGCTGCTCTGGCGCATGGAGAACGTGTTCGGGTCTTTCCCGAGACGGTGAGCTTCCTTTTTAAGGGCGTTATGATTGAGCAGATGCTCGGGGAGGACTCCCATGCCCCAGGTTCCCATGGCAGGAGAATAGAGTCGCTTGTAAACGATTTTTACGGTTAACGGATCCATAACGGTAACAGATTTAACCGGTTCATAATCGGCAATACGGGGGGAAAGATTTTTCGGATTCATGATCGATTCATAGGTAAATTTGACATCATAGGCATCAAATAGATGGCCGTCATGAAACATTACCTCGGGCCTTAAGTGAAACATCAGTACCGGATTGTGCTCAACAGCCGGTAACAGCTCGTCGGCATATTCGGCCAATCTGTCCTCTTCGAATTGGGAATCAGACATCAGATACGCTTTGCTGTTAAAGGATTCAAAGTAACTTTTACCCAACAGCTGTGAAAGGTTTTGGAAAAAATCCGGATCTACCCGATTAAGAACAAATTTTATTCTGGCAGGCGCTGCGATATTGATGGTAATATATTTTTTCTGTTCGCCAGTATACGAACCTTTTAATTCTTTCGTTACCGAATAATTCCGAGGCGGGATAACAGAAATTGAAGTAATGTAATCTAAAGAATTTTTGAGCCCGGGGGTTATTGCATCCTTTTTTTTCTTTGCGTTTTTCAGAAAATTGGCCACATCTTGCGGGTCGGCCTTGCCCAGTCCGGGTATAACGGCGCTTTTGTTTACGTAAAAAAAAGCTTCTTCCAAGACCTCCCATGATGTTGCCAGACGCCCTCTGAAGCGTAACTGTTCATCCCTGTCTATGAGACCCTCGAACACCATGTTTTCGATGCTGCTGCTTGCCGAATCTGCCGTGAGAATGGGATTAAGCAGGC
>JBARSG010000271.1:0-6984 GCA_049644625.1 Desulfobacterales bacterium
GAGCAGTCTCGTAAAAGCATTTTTGTGAGCTCACTACTCATTCTTGAGAAAAGATTTTACAGGGAGGATTCCATGAAAAGCAACGTCTATTTTATCGATTTAAGGGCCACAGCCAAGGAAAACCTTGTTGCAAAGCTTGCAAGGCTTTTGGATACCGCCGGTCTTTCCGAAACAATCAAAGAAAGGGATCTTGTTGCGGTCAAACTCCATTTTGGAGAGCAGGGAAATACCGCTTTTATCCGGCCTGTATTTATCCGGAAAATCGTGGAATCGATCAAACAAATCGGCGGGGTTCCGTTTTTGACCGATGCTAATACGCTCTATGCAGGGACACGAAGCGATTCTCCCCATCATCTGTTAACCGCGATTCAAAACGGTTTTGCCTATGCTGTTGTGGATGCCCCTATTGTCATTGCCGACGGATTAAGAGGTAAAAGCGAAACAACGGTAACCGTTAATCAGAAGAATTTTAAAAAAGTGTACATCGGATCGGATATTATGGAGGCCGATGCGCTGATATCCGTCGCCCATTTCAAAGGACATGAACTCTCGGGTTTTGGCGGAGCTATAAAAAATGTGGGAATGGGATGCGCTTCCCGCCGGGGAAAGATGGCCCAGCATTCAACCGTGGCGCCCAAAGTTATAAAGAAAAAATGTATAGGATGCGGAGACTGTATGGAACATTGTTCGCAGAACGCCCTTTCATTAAAAAAAGAAAAGGCGGTGCTGGACGCAAAAAAGTGTATCGGCTGCGGGGAATGTATTATTATTTGCCCCAACGAAGCTATACAGATCCAGTGGAATCAAGCCATACCTGTTTTTCTGGAAAATATGGTGGAATACACCATGGGTGTTTTAAAGAATAAGCCTGGCAAAACATTGTTCGTAAATTTCATTACCGATATATCCCCGGCATGTGATTGTTACGGTCATAACGATGCCCCTATCGTAAGGAACATCGGCATCGTTGCGTCCACCGACCCGGTTGCCATTGACCAGGCTTCCGTAGATCTTGTGAACCGGGAACAGGCGCTTCCGGAATCATGCCTTACAACGAACATAGAAAAAGGTGAGGATAAATTCATGGGTATTTATCCTAACGTAGACTGGACCATTCAGCTCGATTATGCCCAACGCCTGGGGCTTGGGAGCCGAAGTTATGACCTAAAAAAAATATAGTACTTCAGCTATAGTTGACAAGTTGTCTAGGCAGGGTTTGTTGCGGCTCGATATTCGAAAAGTCTTTATTTTTCATAAACGGCGCCTTGCCGGTGAGTTGTTTTACGGAATCACTAAAAAAATAGTTCATAATCGCGTTGAGCCGGGTCCGAAGAACAGAATAAGAATAATGCCGGGCGGCAACCTCATAATTATAAGTTACCATTTTTTCTCTTCGCTCCGGCGAGTCCATAATTTCTTTAACGCATTGGACGGTCTTTCTTGAAAGAAATCCGTCCATGACCGCAAGATCAAAACCTTGAGGCTCAATATCCCTGATAAATGTAGAATACCGATTGATCAGCATCGGTTTTTTAAAGTAGATGGCCTCTAGAAAAGCATTGCCGAATCCTTCATACAGGCTGGGATATGTGATAAAATCAGCGAAGGGATAAACATCCCAGAGAGAATACCTGGCTTGACCATTTCCATTGTTGCGCCAGGGGTCGGCGATTTTGGTGGTTATTAGTCCAAGATTGATGTCATGCTCGCAGGCATATTCTTTCAACCATTCCACATATTCGAATCCTTCATCACCGGCTTCGTGGGACACCAACAGTTTGTTTCGGGGATCTTTCAGTTCCTTGACCAATTCAATGGCGTGTTCAATGCCTTTCCGTTGAATGATGCGGGTCGGCTGTAAAATCATCCGGTCATCGGGTTTTAAACCCATGGATTCCCGGAAAACACGGGCCGCTTCAATATCCATTGCCGGGGGGTTTTCAAAGTCAAGAACATTGGGAATGATAATCGAAGAAATCCCCGTGCGAAGTGCCAATTGTTCCTGGGCTTCGGAATTTATCACCACATGTTGGATATTGTCCAACTTGGGAGGAAAGGCCATTCTAAGGTAATCGTTAACGGCATTTACTGAAAAACGGACCCTTTCCCAGTAAAAATCGTGATGGTGAGCAATGGTTGGAATCCGGGTCTCCGCTATGATTTCCGTCAATGCCAGTCCCAAGGGGACGTGCATCGGAATAGTGAGAACATTTTCGGCAATCAGAAGGTCTATGTTGAAATACTCGATGAATTCATGGAGCTGGACTTTAAGCAGTGATCTTAAATCGTGGATTGCTTGGGTAACCGGCGGTTTGCGGCCTTTTTTGCCCATAACCTGCGCGTTGATCCATTTATTTTGTTCATTTTGGAAATGCGCTACGGGAACAAGATAACTTTTGTCACTATCCCGATCCAGTTCTCCGCCAAACCAGAAACAGTTATGCCCATTTTTTTCAAAAACATCAGCCCACTTACTCGATTCCAGAGTGACGCCGTCTATTCCTGCAAAGCGGGTTGAAACAAATCCGATGTTCTTTATCATAGCGCGAAAGCTTTTAAAAATGAAACGGATCGGTTTATTTCATAGAAAATGTTTTATCGAGTATTGGAAAAAGATATAAAATCTATTTTACCAATCAAGAATTTTTGTTGCCTTTACCTTAATATATTTCTGAATGTCAACAAAAAAAATCAATATATGGTGCTATTTGACAAAAAAAGCTGACACAGTTGCTTAAAAAAATTATATTGTGCTGCGAAGCCTCATCCATCGCTCCAGCAAATCTCCGATAACAATACATTCCAAGCCGAATGGGAGATACCCGGCATAACCTAAAAGCGGCATTTCAAAGATTTGAAACCCATGAACAAACGGGACGCTGTATTCCCATCTGGCCAAACTGTAATAGTTCCACATCTCCCAGAATCCTCCGCAAAAAAGGGCTGCGGCTGCGGATGTGATGATCAGGCTCCAATCTCCGTTGGTTATGCCCGACAGAATCGTGCATTCTCCGGTCAGGGCTTGGAGTGACACAATGACAAGCAGAGGAGATACCCAGAGGAGAGGAAAAAGATAATTCGGCCAGACGCCGATGCCGGCCAGGCTTGCACCGGATATCAGTATGGCAGCTCCTGCCAACATTTTGGGGTAGGGGAACCTAAAGGGACGAAAGTCCCCCTGTCCCTGCTTGGTCCAGGAAGCACCGGCGATCCATTCCCGGGTTCCTAAAACCGCAGGAAGTACGGTTGAAAAAGAGAGGCTTGCGTAGCAGAAATACTCCCAGGAACTATAATGGACTCCGGTGTAGCTCCAGTTCTGGACAAACCGGTTCAGGTATTCAAAGAACCACCAAAATGTGGCGCTTAAGGGAAAAAGCAGAAAAAAAAATCGGACGCGGTCTATCATCATGCAGCGCCCGGTTCGTCTATGGCACAGGGCATTTATCACCAGGATGAAAGAAAACCACAAAGGAGTAAATGTGTGAGGCTGATATCGGGCAAACCAGGAAAAACGTGTCCATGCCAATATCCATGAAACAGCACCGGTGATAATACCCATCCATCCCCACCATGGGAAAGTATGGGGTGGCGAAGGTCTGATTTTAATTTGCTGGGCCCATAAAATAGTTTTAACGATAAGAGGAAAAACAACCGCAACGATGAAAAGGGTGTAAGCGGTAAAGACAACCCATGAGAACGGTGCATGGTAAACATACCGGGTTTCAGGAGGAAACTCCAGATACCGGGTAATCGGGTAACCTGCCAAAACCACACCCAGCATGGGCAACCCGAGCAACATTCCCGTCAGGATAATAAATTTCAAAACTACACTTCTCATAGATCGCCAGCTTGACAGTGATTAAAATCTTTACCGGAAAGATTTTTCTTGGTATTCTTTTTTTGTATCAATTTAATCCATTATAACAGGATTTGCTGATGATTTCTCTAATTTTTCACCTCTTTTGAACATGGAGACCTAAAATGGGCCGAACCATCCGAATCGGAGCGCTTATATCAGGAACCGGGACAAACCTGCAGGCCATTATCGATTCCTGTGAGTCGGGGAAGATAAACGGTAAAATAGTATTCGTGGGATCGGATACCCCCAATGCACGGGGTCTTGAAAAAGGGACCCGACTTGGAATTCCTACGTTTGTGGTGAATTATGGATTCATTATTCGGGATTTCAAAAAAGATCCGGCAACGGTGGAGCCCCCGGACGATTTTGACTTTAACGAGCTGCTTTCAAAACAAAGTGTTTTTACCGCCCATGCTGACCCTGAAACGGTAAAGGCCTTTATAATCACAAGGGCTGTTGCAGAGGCAAAACTTATTGATGCGATGAAGCATTATCCGTTCGATCTTCTGGTATTGGCCGGTTATATGAGGAATTTATCGCCTTATTTTATCGACAGAGTAAATGCGGATTCAGATATTCCGCGTATCATGAATATCCACCCGGCACTGCTTCCGGCGTTTCCCGGTGTGGACGGATATGGGGACACATTCCGATATGGATGCAAAATTGGCGGGTGTACGGTACATTTTGTGGATTACGGTGAAGATTCGGGACCCATTATCGGCCAGAAGGCTTATGAGATACTCGAAGATGACACCATAGATTCCATCAGAGCAAAAGGCTTGAAGCTGGAGTGGGCACTTTATCCGGAATGTGTAAAGCTGTTTGCCCAGGGGCGCCTGAAAACTGTCCGCAGGTCCTATGAATTGAAAGACGGCAGGAAAGTGCAGAGAACCGTGGTGAAGATTTTGCCGTCACCGGAAGATTAATTTGTGCCATATGTGAAGACGTTAAGGCTCTTTTTTCATTTGGAAAGGTAAAAATTACAGTACTTTTACCATCAAAGGAATAGCAACAAAGGTACCCAGAGAACTGCCCAGGTTTGTAAAAACCACCACCAAAAGGATTCGCGTTATCTTGTTTTTCCAGAATCCCCTTATGGAGATGATGTCTTCCGGTAATTGCTCGAAATCCCTGACCTTGGGTTTTCGTGAAAAGGCTTCAACAAGCCCGGCAACCCATCCCGCGGCAATCATGGGATTCAAGGAAGTCAAAGGGGCGGCCAAAACCGACGAGAGAATCGTCAGGGGATGAGCCAAAGCAATGATGGCGCCAAGACCTGCCAGAATACCATTCGCCATAACCCACCACGTTATCATATCCGTTCCGGCATTGGCACCGCCGCGATAAAAACCTAAGACAATTAGCACAAGTATGGCCATAGGGATAATCCATTTTAGAATTGCTGATAGTTTTCCTTTGGGCGGGATTTGCTCAAGAGACTCAAAATCAATCTCTTGGTCCCAGTATTTTTTAATACCGGGCACATGTCCTGCGCCCACAACCGCAACAATTTTATTGCCGGGAGCCGTCCGGATCTTGTAGGTCAGATACTGGTCTCTCTCATCAATCAGTATATCTTTCAATGCCGGAAGTGATTTCCCAACATCGGCAAGAAGCGTTTCAAGCACATCCTCCTGCTTCATTTTTTCTATGTCTTCCTCGCTAATTTCGTCGATTTTTCCCATGGATAAAACCAGTTGAAACAACAGTTTAATTTTATCCCACAGCCCCATGACACGCCAGGTTTTTGTCAGGGTGATACGGATGTTCCTGTCGGCAAGATGTATTCCTGCGCCAGCGGCCTCTCCGGCTTCAATGGCCCTTATCATTTCCTCTCCGGGTTTAATGTCGAATTTTTCTGCAATTCTTTTTTGAAAAGACGCCAGGAGAAGATTTGAAAGAAGGAGGAACGATTTTTTCTCCTTGATCACTTTGATGATATCTTTGTCCAGCCATTTGTCTTTTTGACGGATGGACTGATACCTGGCTTCGCACAGTTCAACACAGACCGTGTCAGGTTTTTCCGACTCAATAACATCGGCTACCAGCCGGACACTCTGTTTTGATACGTGTGCGGTCCCCAAAAGTATGATCTCTTTATCTTCAAATACAAGTCGATGTATGTTATGGGGGTTGTTTATCATTTGAATTCGGTATATATATCTTGGCCGGTTAATACCTGAATCTTGCATGAAAATTAATGAGAATCTTTAGGTTAATTATTTAAACCGGGTTTATACAAAATCATGTAATTATACGTTTTGCCCAAATGGTATATGGGATGATGATTTTTTTTATTCATTAATTTTCACCCAAAGGGCAAGCCGGAGGCTTCCATCTGCTGCGTTATTAAGGGCTCGTAATAGTTCACTATGACTTCGCCCTTAAGTGCCTTGCATATGAAAGCCTCCGACTCGTGCAAAATTCAGGTAATAATTTTCCGATGCCGCTAACATAACTATTACATTGACCATGTCAATACAATCTAAAACTTGCATTAATTGTGAGGAACTCTATTTATGACACACCAAATTCAACCGGATACCGGCAGCCATCTGATTATAGAAGAGCCGTATTATCTTGGGACAGGGAATGAGATCAGAATGTTTGAAGCCGCTTTTGACGCCAGGCTTCCGGTTATGCTCAAAGGACCTACCGGGTGCGGCAAGACCAGATTTGTGGAATATATGTCGTATCATTTAAAGCGCCCCCTGATTACCGTTGCCTGCCATGAAGACCTGTTTGCGTCCGACCTTTTGGGGCGCTACCTTTTAAAAAAGGATGAGACCGTATGGGTTGACGGTCCGTTAACACGGGCCGTGCGCATGGGCGCCATCTGCTATCTGGACGAGATCGTTGAAGCTCGCAAGGATACAACGGTGGTAATACATCCGTTAACAGACATGCGGCGAACCCTTTCCATTGACAAAAAAGGAGAAATGATCCACGCCCATCCGGATTTTATGATGGTGATATCATATAATCCGGGATATCAATCGGTATTGAAAGATCTCAAACAGAGCACGCGCCAGCGGTTTATATCATTAGAGTTCGACTATCCAGAAGCCGAAAAGGAAGCCGAAATTGTCTCCCATGAAGGAAATATCGATATGAAATCCGCC
>JBARSG010000272.1:0-6859 GCA_049644625.1 Desulfobacterales bacterium
GCTGATCACCGGGCGAATCGCTTTTTCGACCGACACATTTACGGAGTGGAGGTTCCGAATGCAACGACAGTCACCCCGATTACCAGTTCGGAAACCCTGAACCGTCGGACGATGGATGATGAGACATCCATCAGAAAAAAGGAGGGAAACATTCCGGACTGGTCCGGAACATCCTTTACTCTCCGAATCCCGCGGCACTTCAACCAAAAATTATTATAGGGATGTATAATCACAAAAAAAAAATTTACAGTTAAATACTTTTTTAGTAATATTTAAATCTCCCGCAACAAAGTGTTTTTAATGATTATACCGGTATGCTCTGGATCGGTAGGATACTGGGAAGGCCAAAGTAAAGATGAAACTCGTATTTCTGCGGCACGGGCAAAGCACCTGGAACATGGAGAACAAGTTTACCGGATGGACTGATGTTGATTTGTCCGACCATGGTGTCCGGGAAGCGCACGACGCCGGCAAGGTGCTCAAATCCGAAGGCTATTCTTTCGATGTGGCCCACACATCCGTGCTTAAGCGCGCCATCAGGACACTGTGGATCGTCCTGGAAGAAATGGATCTTATGTGGATACCCGTGCATTGCTCCTGGAAGCTCAACGAACGGCATTACGGCGCCCTCCAGGGCCTCAACAAGCAAGCCACTGCCGAAAAATACGGCGACGAGCAGGTTCATATCTGGCGACGGAGCTACGATATTCAACCACCTCCCCTAACCCTGACGGATCGTCGTCACCCCCAATTCGATCCACGCTATGCGAATCTCAACCCGGATGAGCTGCCCTCAACCGAATCTCTCAAAGATACCCTCAACAGAGTACTTCCGTTTTGGCGGCAGACGCTTCAGCCCGCTTTGAAGCAAGGCCGCCGGATGATCATCTCTGCGCACGGCAACAGCATCCGGGCCCTGGTGAAACACCTGGAACATGTGTCCGACGAGGACATCATGGGGGTGAATATACCAACGGGCATTCCCTTGGTTTACGAATTTGACAGCGAGATGCGCCCCGTACGGCATTACTTTTTGGGTGAGGAAGAGGCCGTCACCAAGGCGATAGCTTCTGCGGCGGCGAAATCAAAGCAGCAATGAAGATTATACTTGGGTTAAACAGCGATGGCACAAAGGACACAAGCCGACTTTGCCATAGAGGTTAGCTGACACATCTTATAAAAAATGCGAATTCTACTTGTAAGACATGGTGAATCCATGGCAAATGCAGAGCAGGCCATTTATGCTGCAACGGCCGATCAAGTAATTTGCGAACTGGATTTTTTCGTATTTTTCTTAAGGGTTTTGACAGATTCGTAGTCCGCATCAAGCACCGAATGCGATGCAAATTGGGATAGGTGCTGGATGTGGACATTCAGGAATTTTTTCGACCTGATTTTGACAGATCGTTTATGATATGTTATTAGAAAAGATACTCGTCTTGATTATTTGACCACTCTATAATTCACAGTTGTTTCTACGTTTAGGTTGTCGAATCACGATAAGGTATCCCTGAGCTTATCAAGGTTATTACGAACACGTTAACAGTGATTCTTTCTATATAAACATGCATTATGAAAGCCTTAGCACTAAAAAACTGCATGCGTATCGATTCACAGCATCCTTTGTACAAACACCTCGCTTCTGTTGTTTTACCGTTGGCCGGTATTGATTTAAAAGATCCGCATATTGAGACCAGCCCCCTGAGTGATAGACAGGCGGTGTATCTGTTTAAGGAACTTAAAAGTCGAAATCATTTTGTCGGAAAATATTTCGGATTTCGATACCAACTTTCTGAACAGGAACGCAGAAACGTGTTGAATAAAGAGTTTTTGAACCTCTGTGCAATTCGTGCTAAAGGATTTTCCGACTATCCCAATCGTGTTGTTCGACCCTATACCAAAAATGAGGAAATGAATTACCTTCTTGTTGAGGACTATGTTCGAGGATATGACCTGGATTACTATATTAGTAAAGCGGCATATTCAGGCCAACATGAACGGTTGCTTCGAAAGCTAACGGGACTCGCATATTTTTTATTTATGCTTCATCAGACGACCATCAGTGATCATTCTGTTTGTATTAAGAATTCTTCCGGTTATTTTAGATCTATAATTAAACGTCTTAAGGGTCAGGGAATTATTGATGAGAAAGTTTCCTTGGAGTTTGAACACCTTTTCAATGTGTGGGAAAGATCGGATAAAATGCAACAGGATATATCTGTGTTGGTCCATGGCGATGTCACCCCGACCAATTTCTTTTTTCATCCCGAAGATGGTATTACCGCGATTGATCTGGAACGAATGCAGCTTGCGGATCGAGTATATGACATAGGTTTTTTATGCGCCGAACTGAAGCACCACTTTGCCTTGCGACTTCTCAATTCAAATTCGGCAGAGCGGTTTATTACCCATTTTTTGCATGCGTATTGTGAAAATTTTTCCGACCCTTACAGTGAGTTTAAAAGCATCACCGAGCGAAATCCATTTTATATGGCACTGGGAGAAATGCGAATAGCCAGAAACAGCTATTTGCCTCAGAAGCATCGAAGCTGGCTGGTTGAAGAAGCTTACCGGTGTTTAACATATTAACTTTTTTCAAATATTGTCATAAAATATGGAGGTTGGACATGACCAAGCTTAGAGCCGTTCTGTTTGATCTGTACGGAACACTTGTGGATATTCGAACCAATGAAAATCGAGACGAGACCTTTGAGTCACTCAGTCGTTTTCTGGAGTATCGGCGTGTTTTTGTTTCGGGGAAAGAACTCAAGGAGCTCTATCTCAGCGAGGTTAATCAGCAGTTTGCACGCAGCAGAGAAAAATATCCGGAAATCGATGTTGCCCTTGCTTTCAGACAGGTCTTGCAAAAGCGAGCCCAAACAACAGACCGGTATCTTGCAATGATCACTACTCAGCTTTATCGATCGCTGTGTCGCGAAAAGATGCTGTTGTTTGAAGACACATTCTGGACACTTAATGAATTCCGGAAGCATTACCGTTTGGGAATCGTTTCTGACGCCCAGCGGCTGTATTGCAATCCGGAAATGCGTTCTTTGCGCATAGAGGATTTTTTCGATGCGATTGTAATATCTTCAAATTATGGATTTCGTAAACCTGACCCGCGATTGTTCCATATTGTCTTGGCGATGCTTGATATCCCGGCCTCCGCAACGGTTTATATTGGAAACAGCTATCACACGGATATCGTCGGTGCCAAGGCCGCCGGACTGGCTGTAGCCGGTCTTATCCGCCAATCAGAAAAAGATATGCAGGGTCATAGTAATGAACCGGCACCCGATTTTGTATCAAATGATTTACACGATGCTTTTAAATGGATTTCCGAAAATACGGAGATCTGATTTTAGAAAAAGATAGAATAAATTTATGAAAAAAATCTCTCCGTCCTCCCGTCCCGGCATGGGTGCTATACCCCATAAAAGCGGTACAACTTTTCGCGTATGGGCGCCAAATGCAGATCGTGTGTATGTGACAGGTTCCTTTAACAACTGGTCGGATACAGACAACCCGCTTGCAAAAGAGGCGCATGGATATTGGTCTGCGGATGTTCCTGAAGCTAAACCTGGTTATCAGTACCGGTATAATATTAATAATGGCCCTCAATTATTATCTCGCATGGATCCCTATGCCATGGAAGTAACCAGTTCAAACGGAAATGCCGTCATTTTTGAATTGGATTTTGATTGGGGCGGCACAGAGTTCAAGATACCGCCGCCCAATGAACTGGTGATATATGAAATGCACATTGGAACTTTCAACGACCGTCCGGGAGGGCCACCGGGAAACCTGATGAAAGCGATTGAAAAATTTCCTTATCTGAAGGCCTTAGGGATTAACACCATAGAGGTCATGCCGGTTATGGAATTCCGGGGCGGTTTTTCCTGGGGTTACAACCCGGCTTTGATATTTTCCATTGAAAATGAATATGGCGGCCCCAAGGCGTTCAAGGAATTCGTCCATATGGCACATGCGCATGGACTGGCCGTGATATTCGATGTTGTTTACAATCACTTTGGCCCTGGCGATCTCAGCCTGTGGCGTTTTGACGGCTGGTATGAAAATGACAAGGGTGGTATTTATTTCTATAACGACTGGAAGTCACAAACTCCCTGGGGTGACACCAGACCCGATTAAGGACGAGATGCTGTTTGCCGGTATATTCGTGATAATGCCCTGATGTGGCTTGAAAAATATCGAGTGGACGGCCTGCGATGGGATGCAACCGCTTTCATTCGGAATGTATTTGGTAATAATAATGATCCCCAACATGATATTCCGGAAGGCTGGCACCTCATGCAAAAGATTAACGAAGAGATAAACAATCGCTTTCCTGATAAAATCTGTATTGCCGAGGATATTCGAAATAATCCATTTATCACAAAAGCGATCCCGGAAGGCGGTGCCGGATTCCACGCCCAATGGGACGCGCTTTTTGTTAAGCAGATACGAAAGATTCTTTTAGCGGCCAGAGACCAAAATATTAAATTGGATGCTGTTCGAGAAGCTATCTCTCTTCGGTTCAATAATTCGGCCTTTGAACGAGTCATATACACAGAATCTCATGACGAGGTCGCCAACGGAAGGGCCCGTTTACCGGAAGAAATATCTCCAGGCGATGCCGGGAGCTGGCTTGCAAAAAAACTATCCACACTGGGCGCTGCTTTGATTTTTACGTCACCGGGCATACCTATGATTTTTCAAGGCCAGGAATTTCTCGAAGACGACTGGTTTCATGACCGGGATCCTATTGACTGGTCAAAAAAAGACACTTATAGTGGTATCTTATGCCTCTACCGAGATCTAATAAAGCTTCGCCGAAATCTGGATGGAAAAACAAGGGGGCTTTTAGGAGAAAACCTGAATATTCACCATCTGAACAAGGCCGATAATATGTTGGCCTTCCATAGATGGCATCATGGCGGTCCCAAAGATGATCTGGTCATTGTCGTTAATATGACAAACAAGAATCGCTCTGCATATCGTATGGGATTGCCTCGCCTCGGACAATGGCGGATCAGATTCAACAGCGATTGGCACCGTTATGATCCATCGTTTTCGAACTTTCCAAGTCGCGATATACACACAGACAAAATCGAAAGGGACGGAATGCCTTACAGTGGAGAGATCGATATTGCTCCTTATAGTACACTTGTTCTTTCACAGGACAACTAAAAATTATACCCCCCCAAATTTAATGAGAAGTTTCTAAAAATGGAACAAGCTATATGCATTCACGGCCATTTTTACCAACCTTCGCGGGAAAATCCATGGTTGGAAAAGATTGAAATCCAGAAATCTGCATCTCCATACCATGATTGGAATGAACGAATCACAGCACAGTGCTATGGTCCCAATACGGCTGCCAGGATTTTAGATGCGCAGAACCGCATCGTTCAAACGGTCAATAACTACGCAAAAATGAGCTTTAATTTCGGCCCGACGCTTTTAAGTTGGCTGGAACAACACGAGCCGGAAACCTATCAGGCAATTCTGGATGCTGATAAAGAGAGCCGGCAACGCTTTTCCGGCCATGGGTCTGCTCTGGCCCAGGCTTATAACCACATGATCATGTCCCTGGCAAATTCACGTGATAAATACACACAAATTTTTTGGGGAATACGGGATTTTGAAAAACGTTTTGGACGCAAACCCGAGGGAATGTGGCTGCCGGAAACCGCTGTTGATCTTGAAACTTTGGATCTTTTATCGAATCAAGGTATAATTTTTACAATCCTTGCTCCGAATCAGGCTCGCCGGGTACGATCGATGGGTACGAAGTCATGGGAAGATGTGAGCGGCGGCAAAATCGATTCAACCCGGCCATATAATTTACGGTTACCATCAGGAAGCTCAATTGCGCTATTTTTTTTTGACGGTTCGATATCTCGAGCGATTGCGTTTGAAGGACTGCTCGGAAAAGGTAAATCGTTTGTAAGAAGGCTTGTTTCCGGATTTTCCAATAAACAGACTAAACCCCAGATAGTTCATGTTGCCACTGATGGCGAAAGTTACGGTCACCATCATCGGTTTGGTGAAATGGCTCTGGCCTATGCTATAAATACGATTGAGTTGTCAGAAAGTTATCGATTAACAAACTACGGCGAGTATCTTGAAAAAAATCCTCCTGAAGATGAAGTTAAAATTATTGAATATACTGCATGGAGTTGCGCTCACGGCGTAGATCGCTGGCGGTATGACTGTGGATGTAATAGCGGTAAACATCCGGAATGGAGCCAAACCTGGCGAGAGCCCTTGCGTAAAGCGATGAACCGGCTTCGAGACAAGCTTTCCGGAATATACATAGAAAAGGCGGACCCATTATTAGATGATCCTTGGAAAGCCAGAAATCAATACATACATGTCGTTCTTGATCGTAGCGATGAAAGTGTCGAGAGTTTTTTGAGACGCTTTTCAAAACAAACCCTGTCACGGGATGAAAAAACAACGGTCTTAAAACTACTGGAAATGCAGCGTCATGCCCAGCTGATGTTTACAAGTTGCGGTTGGTTCTTCGATGATATTTCCGGTATTGAGACCATCCAAAATCTCCGGCACGCCGCTCGGGCTATCCATATAACAAAGGAGCTCACCAACAGCAATATTGAACCCGACTTTCTAAAGTATTTGAGTCAAGCCAAGAGCAATAGATCCGATTATGGTAATGGTCACCGCGTTTATGTTAAGCATGTCAAACCCACTATTTTTGATCTTAAAAGGAGTTGTGCCCACCATGCCATATACTCACATTTTTACAAAGATGCGACACAAGCCTCATTGGGTTGTTACTCGGGGAACAGCGAGGATTATCAGGTTGCTGAATCCCAAAAAACAAAACTATCAT
>JBARSG010000273.1:0-4305 GCA_049644625.1 Desulfobacterales bacterium
GGGACAATACGGATCTTGTTCCCGCCAGGAGACTTTATCCTTTTAAGACGCGTTTCAAGTTTTTCTATAAAAACCTGCCTTTTCACCTGGGATTTGGTCTCTTGTTCTTGATTCCAATCGCGAGCATGTTTTTTCTCTCCTTCTCACCTGTAGGCGCCACGCTCTACTATATTAAGGAGCATGGGTAACATTAGTATTAGAAATTTCATGGTACTCTCTCCCTTCATCTAATAGTAAAAACAAAAAAAAGAAGGAACGAGGTTGCAAATCACAGCACGCTCGTTGTTATAGGACTTGTCGGATTTTCCGCATCCATGGCGGGTTTTGCAATATCCAAGAGTACGATTCATTTTGTGACATTTGCCGTTGCATTCGGAACCAGTATGGGATTGGCCTTTACTTCCGTGGGCGCCCTGATTGCTGAGGTGGTTCCTCTTGAATCCCGTACAAAAAGGCTCACAGCCCGCTGAATGCGCTCTCGGCGGGCTGTGGGTGGTTAAAGAAGGGGGACGGTTATATGTCGAAATAAAGGAAAAATTCGTGCGGATGCGGACGAAGTTTTACTTCATTCACCTCATTTTCAATCTTGTATTCAATCCATTTCTCGATAACATCTTTGGTAAATACATCCCCTTTCAACAGAAACTCGTGATCTTCCTGCAAAGCGGCAAGTGCTTCATCCAGAGATCCGGGTGCGGAAGGTATTTCCGCCAGTTCCTCGGGGGGCAGTCCGTAAATGTCTTTGTCCAATGGTTCGCCCGGGTCAACCTTGTTTTCAATGCCGTCTATTATGGCCATAAGCATGGCGGAAAACGCCATGTAACCGTTGCATGAGGGATCCGGCGTTCTGAACTCAATCCGCTTGGCCTTAGGCGACGCTGAGTACATGGGAATCCGGATGGCCGCACTGCGGTTCCTACTGGAGTACGCCAGGTTTACCGGCGCTTCAAAGCCCGGTACCAGCCGTTTGTAAGAATTGGTGGTCGGATTAGTAATAGCACACAGTGCTCTGCAATGTTTCAGTATTCCGCCGATAGCATATAGGGCCTCTTGTGAAACCCCGGCATACTTATCCCCGGCAAAGAGCGGGTTCCCGTTTTTCCAGATACTGCAATGAGTGTGCATTCCTGTACCATTATCTTGAAAAAGAGGTTTGGGCATAAACGTCACGGTATGGTTGTGTTTGTAAGCCACATTCTTGAGCACGTATTTGAACCACACCAACTGGTCGCCCATTTGGATAAGCGGTTTAAACCGCATGTCGATCTCGGCCTGCCCGGCAGTTGCAACCTCATGGTGCTGACATTCAACATCTATTCCCAGCCCTTCTAAAGTCAAAAGCATTTCAGTCCGAATATCCTGAAATTTGTCCATGGGCGGAACCGGAAAGTAACCCTCTTTGTGTCTTGGTTTGTAACCGAGGTTGGGGCATTCCTCTCTCCCGCTGTTCCAAATCCCTTCAACAGAATCGATCTCGTAAAACGCACGATTGCTGGATGATTCAAATCGAATATCATCAAAGATGAAAAATTCAGCTTCAGGCCCGAAGTAAGCCACATCTCCGATACCACTGCTCTTTAAGTACGCTTCAGCCTTCTGCGCGATGTAGCGAGGATCGCGGGTATACGATTCTCGGGTCACCGGGTCCACAATGTTTCCAATTAGAACCAGAGTCGGAACTTCAAAGAAAGGGTCCATTTTGGCGGTAGTGGCGTCCGGCACCACGAGCATATCACTGGCGTGTATGGGCTGCCATCCCCGGATACTTGATCCGTCAAAGCCGAAGCCGTCTTCAAAACTCGACTCCTCCAACTCGCTCAAAGGAACCGTAAAGTGCTGCCATACCCCCGGGAAATCCATAAATCTTAGATCAACGACCTTTGCCTCATTTTCTTTTGCAAACTCCAATACTTCTTTTGGCGTCATAAAAAATTCCTCCTTGTTAAACGTTTGTTAATTAAAATTGATGGCTTCGTAAAAAGTCCAACTTCTGCGTTACGCTGCATTACTCGTCACTGCAACGTACTATAAGTACGTTCCCTCCGGGACCGGCGGATAGCCGATTCCTCGGAATTTGCGCGCCTTGAATTTGGAGCTTTTTACTTTGCTATCAAAATCTGACTTTTTACGAGACAGTCAAAATTAATAGATTTGTTGTTTAAGTTTATATACAATTCCGATTTGCAAATTTATTACATCCTTTTTTTTTGGTCGTTCGAGCCGCCCTTCCGTTATAACGTGCACCGGTAAATCATGCCATTAGATCAGGATGAACCAATCCATATCCGTGCTCTCCGTGCAGAGATTGATCAAGACCTTCAATTTCCTTGTGCTCATCGATACGGAAACCTAGCGTTTTTTCAACGATAAAAACGATGATTGCCGTACCAACGACCGCCAGAGCTATTGTGGCACCGAGCCCCAATAATTGGATTGATAACTGATTCCAACAGGACCAAGTGCCATTGGCTGATGCAGCCGCGCTTTGCATCCAGCTTTCCCGGATAAAGAAACTCAGCACCACAACACCCAGCGCGCTTCCGATGCCGTGTATCCCGAAACAATCGAGGCTGTCATCATAGCCGAATTTCATTTTGGCGTTAAGCGCACAGTAGCAGGCAATAGATGACATGGCTCCAAGGATTATAGCACCGTATGGCTTGACCACACCTGCTGCGGGCGTTATGGCAACGAGTCCGGCCAGTACACCGGATGCAAACCCCAGCGAGGATGCCTTACGAAAGACGATGGCTTCTATGACAATCCACGTCAATGCGCCGCTGGCGGCAGAAACCTGGGTCATGGTCAATGCCCGGGCGGTATCCAAACCGCTCTGGACCGTTGAACCTGCGTTAAAACCAAACCAGCCCACCCACAAAAGTCCGGCCCCCATTAAGGTCATCACCAGGTTGTTTGGATTCATAGCGGTTTTTGGATACCCATATCGCTGACCCAGCATCAAAGCGGCCACCAGGGCGCTGAATCCGGCAGAAACGTGAATAACCGTGCCACCCGCTAAATCAATGAGACCTGAGGCACCGGCATTAAAGAGCCACCCGTCTGCAGCCCAAACCCAGTGACACAAAGGGCAATAAACAAATAAGAACCACAGGATGATAAACATTATATAGCCCCGAAAATAGACGCGCTCTGCCAAAGCGCCGCTGATAAGCGCCGGAGTGATGATTGCGAATTTACCCTGAAACATGGCCAGCACATATTCGGGTATGCCGCCGGTAATAACATCGTCTATCCCGTTTAAAAAGAAATAGTCGTTACTCCATCCCACAAATCCTCCCAAGATACTCTTTCCGAACGCCAGAGAATATCCGCAAACTGTCCACAAAATACCAATGACAGCCATGGCGACAAAGCTGTGCATCATGGTCCCCAAGACGTTTTTGGTTCGAACTAGGCCGCCATAAAACATGGCCAATCCTGGGACCATCAGCAAAACCAGTGCAGTCGAAGTTAACATCCAAGCCGTGGTTCCGGTATCTATCGCTCCGTTTTCTGCGGCAAAAATCATTTCGGGAAATAACACTATAAAATTTACTAAAAATACGGTTGTCACGTGTCCTATGATCATCGGATTGTCCTTTGTTTATATTGCGTCCTTTCCTCTCTCTCCGGTGCGAACCCGAATCGCCTGTTCAACCGGAAACACAAAAATCTTTCCATCGCCGATTTTTCCGGTATTGGCGGCATCCTGAATTTTTCTGACAACTTCATCAGCCCGGGAGGCTTCCACAATAATTTCGATCTTGACTTTCGGGATAAAGTCCACGACATATTCAGCACCGCGATAGATCTCTTTATGCCCTTTTTGCCGTCCATACCCTTTTACTTCCGAAATGGTCATGCCCTGGATGCCGATTTCATTGAGCGCTTCCTTGACATCATCCAGTTTAAAGGGCTTGATGATAGCTTCGATTTTCTTCATGATTTCACTCCTTTCAATTATTAATCGATTCCAAACGCTCTTTCGCCATGGATGGTGTTGTCTAATCCTACAAACCCATTATTCCATTACTCCATCATTTTTACCCAGCCTGCCCAGTTAAACCAGAAATTTGTTTAACCGGGGTGAAACTTCTTTCTATTTCACCGGGGCCATTATTCCAATTGGATCGAAGCCCCTGAGTTCTACTCAATCCCCTTTACGTCCGGCTCAAGGTAAAACATCCTCTATAGCCGCTTTAACGGCCGCCACCTGATCCGGCAAATCTACCTTCTGCCCATCAAAATCCCTGACATAAAAAACATCCACCACCTGATCGACCTTGGTAGAAATTTTTGCTACCC
>JBARSG010000274.1:0-1735 GCA_049644625.1 Desulfobacterales bacterium
AAAACAATGAAACAATCTATAATCTTTCTAATTTTATTGTTAACTTTTTCGATTGCCCCTTTGGCGAGCGCCCACAATCCTTTTACAACAAAGCCGGAAAATCAGCATGCCGCACCCATGCCTGTTACTATAGGGCGTTCCGTATATCATGATACAGATATTGACAAGCTTTAAGTGATTTGGTATAATTCCCTTTGAAAATCCACAATTGTTCTATTTTCAAGGGGAAATCGCTCATGTCGTTTCAAGGGAAGCAACTTTCGGCAGAGATAACAGAATTGGTTGTCCGGCTGAAGGAGTACCATGATGAAGAACGAAAAGCTTGTAAATTCGTTCCAACGAAAGACCCTACGGGGCGAACAGCGCAAGCCTTAGGTCTTGGGGTTGCAACGGTAAAAAGAATAATGGCTCGCTACGCTCAAAGCGGGGGTGAGGTTGTAGTGCGTGTTCCCCAACGTCCCGGTCGGCCACCGAGTCGAATTTCCCAAAACATACAACCTATTGTGCGGCAATTTATCCGCACCGAAAATTTGGGAGGGCGGCGCGTTAGCATAGAGAGGGTTGGAAGCTATCTCCATACAGTGCATGGCGTTGAGACTCCCAAAACGACACTTTGGCGGGCACTTAAGCGATGGGGCTTTACGCATGGAGAAGGACGAAGAAGAGATAGCTTGAAAGAGCAAAGCCGTGTTATTTTAGCCCGTCGCGATTACCTTCGGGCCAAGCTCGGCAATCGGAACTCAGACGGGACTTTGAAACGCCCAGAGGTTTACTTGGACGAAACCTATATCAATAAAAATTACTCTAGTCCGTTTACATGGTATCTTGATGATGACGGACCACTGGTAAATAAGCCATCTGGTGTTGGACCTCGCCTGATAGTGGTACATGCGGTCACGAAAGATGGCTGGGTTGAAAGGGCGCAACTGGTTTTCGAGGCAAAAAAACGAACTGGTGACTACCATGGTCAAATGAACTGGGATAATTTTTCAAAATGGTTTAAGGGGCAGTTGTTACCAAATATTCCATCGAAATCTCTAATAATTTTAGATAATGCGAGATATCATAACGTTTACTCAGATAATTTTTTTCCAAACAAGAGTGGATCAAAGGAGCAATTGCGGCGATGGTTGACCCGGAATTCTTATCCCTGGCGGGAAGATATGCTTAAATCTGAACTTATGGAATTGTGCACCCGCTTTGCGCCCGTCCCAGAATACCAATTAGATATTTTGGCGGCTGAGCATAAAATGTCAATACTGCGCACCCCTCCTTATCACCCAGAACTCCAGCCGATTGAAACTTGTTGGGCGGTTGCAAAAAACTATATGGCTGACAACTGCGATTTCACAATGAAAGGATTACGTGAAAGATTGCCAGAAGCTTTTGGAAAGGTTACACCTCGCACCTGCCAGGAAATCATGGCTAAAGTTATTGAACAAGAAGATAAATACTGGACTGAAGACGAGAAACTTGATGAGGTTTATGCAGCAAATGCTGAAGAAGAATACACGGGACAGAGCCTCTATGAAGAATTGGGCGCGGAGTCATATTTAGAGGAACTGTAAAAATCTTGTCAAGAGCAAATATTGAGTATCAAGATATACGGAACATTCTATAGTTTCGATGAGGCCATAATACGGACAGGAAGACTTTATGTCAACGGTGAGGGTTAAATGCGGGGGACGAAACCTAACCTGAGTACATAGTCTACCCCAACACATTGTCTTTGACC
>JBARSG010000275.1:0-2268 GCA_049644625.1 Desulfobacterales bacterium
CGTGTGGAGAGGCCGGACACACATGCTATTTATTATATCTGGAAGAAATAAAAGAGAAGAAGATTTTCAGTACGATCAAAGAATTCCGGGATGAAAAAGGAGAAGACCGCTTTGATGTAATCACCATTGCTCCCATTTACAATGAACATGGTGAGTTTGTTCAGATAGTGGAGGCATCCAGGGATGTCACTCCCAGGATAAAACTTGAACGTGAGGTTGAGAAATCCAATACGTTTTTTGAAAACGTTATCCAGAGCACTGTTGATGGCATTGTTGTTGTGGATACCAAAGGTAATGTTCTCATTTTTAATGAAGGCATGGAACGGTTGACCGGATACAATGCCAGGGAAATAATGGAGAGAGGGCACCTGGCCAGTTTTTACAACATAGATGTGGCCAGAGAAAACATGATGAAAATGCGTAGTGATGAGCATGGACCTGTGGGCAAATTGAATCCTACCGGCATGTCCATTACAACCAAAGACGGTGAAGATATACCGGTTACCCTGTCTGCCTCCATCATCAAGATTGATGAAAAGGAAGTAGGAAGCGTGGGTGTATTCACTGACATGCGGGAAATCCTCAAGATGAGAAAAGACCTTGAAGAAGCCCACTTCCAACTTGTCCAGTCAGAAAAAATTGCCTCTGTGGGTAAAATGGCAGCGGGTGTTGCCCACGAAATTAATAATCCGTTGGCAGGCATCATGATGTACGCCGAATTGATCAAGGAAAATTTTATAGATAATAGTCAACACTCGAAAGATATTCAAGAAATCATCGACCAAACACTGCGTTGCAAAAAGATTGTGTCTGAATTACTGGAATTTAGCCGCCAGACCGTTGGAAAGGCATCCTCGTTCAGCATAGAACAAATCATCACCAAAACCTTGAATTTGTTGATCAATCAGGCCCTGTTTCAAGATATCGAGGTCAAAAAGATTATCCAATCAGACATGCCGGAAATGACTGGCGATCTGGGACAGCTTCAGCAGGTTTTTACCAACCTTTTCATTAATGCAGCCGATGCAATGAAGGGAAAAGGAAAGCTGAATATTTCAGCAAAATATGATAGTAGTAGAAATTTATTGATTACTACAGTTTCTGATTCTGGCCCTGGAATACCAAAAGAACTAAGGGATAAGATTTTCGACATGTTTTTTACTACCAAACCTGTAGGCAAAGGCACAGGCCTTGGCCTTAGTATCTCCCAAAAAATTATAAACCTCCATGGGGGCAATATCCTGGTCGATTCTCCTCCTGAAGGAGGAACGCGTTTTATTATTGAACTTCCTCTCGGATTTGTGGAACAACCTGATGAAGAACCTGTTTTCATAGGATTGGATGAAGCATGAATGAAAAAAACAAGATTCTGGTTGTGGATGACGAAAAAGTCATCAGAGACGGATGCTACCGCGTATTAAGCGGCAAGGGCTATGACGTGATCACTGCGGAAAACGGCCAGGCAGCCCTTGATATCCTGGCCAAAGAACCATTGGACATAATCCTCCTTGATCTTAAAATGCCGGTTATGAGCGGCGAAGAAGTCCTTGAAATAACCGGTGAAAAATACCCTGATATTCCGGTTATCATCATCACGGGGCATGGAACCGTTGATACGGCCGTTGAGTGCATGAAAAAAGGCGCCTATGATTTTATTACCAAACCTTTTCAGATTGACCAGTTTCTCCTGATCATTACCAGGGCCGCTGAAAAGAGAAATCTCGAGCAGAAAGCCCGGCAGTTTGAACAGGAAAATATCCGAAATCTTTACGATCTCAATCTTGAAAAAAGCCGTCTTAAAACCATCATCAACTATATGGGAAACGGCGTTATGGTGACCAACCGCAATCTCGAGGTGGTCCTTCACAACCCGGCACTCATGCGATTAATGGAAATATCCGAAGAAGTGGAAAACCCGGCCCCTATTTCCACGATCATAAATGATGAATCCCTGATAAATACTCTCAAGCAAATTCAGGGCGGGGAATCTTCGGAAAACGAGTCAATTTCACAGGAAATCAATGCAGGGGCAAATGTGCTCAGGGCTATTTCAGCGCCAGCCCTTGGCCCGGACAACAGCATAGTGGGGACAGTTACCGTTATCGAGGATATTACAGCATTCAAGCAGCTTGATCAAATGAAGACTGATTTTGTCAATATGGTGGCACATGAGCTTCGCAGTCCTCTTTCTGCGATCAAACAGCAAAACTATGTGCTCTTAGAAGGCTTGTGTGGTCCCCTTGGGGAAATAGAACATGAATTCGTGAG
>JBARSG010000276.1:0-3318 GCA_049644625.1 Desulfobacterales bacterium
TTGCATTTTCAGGGTGAGGAGCATTTTTTAATTTGCATACATAATAATTTATATTTTTTCTCTGATCTAAATCTTCACCGGGCTCCACCACATCAACGGCAAGGCCCGTTGCCTTTGCGTGGTTTATTTCTGTTGCCCAGACCGGTCCCACATCCACCGTTTTTTTTGAAATCCTCAACGGGGTTTCTCTGTGATGGACAACCGTAAAAATGGTGGTCCCCTGCGCACGCTTTTCCTCCATGATTCGATGAACAAGATCATCTTGGCCGGCCTGCCGGTACATATCCATAATATGAAAAGCGATATCTTCATTTTCAGGGTCCGGCTGTGAAATTCGGATAGTGTCCCCGGCCATGTCCGAAACAGAGGTTATGCCGGCGGGGTTTCCTTCCGGGACCATCAGCGCCAGTCGATTGTGCAGGTATAGGTGGTATTCACCCGTATGAATATGACCGGACCGCTCAAGGAGATTCATGGCTTTTTCATTAACCGACGTATAAATGTCCGGGTAAACGTCCAGGATTTTGCCTTTAAACACAGCTCCGCCGGATAAGATCTGTTTGAGTTCAAGTCCCGGTGGAAGGGTTTCATAAAAGATTTTTTCCACATCCGAATGTTCCTTTTGAAATACAGAGACGATCTCTTTCATCGCCATAAACTGATTTCCGGCCATAAAAAGGATAAGGTCTGCAGAATCCGCTATCTCCAGATTATGAAGGTCATCCCCCCTTTCAGACGGGATTATCGGAAGATTTTTTTTGTCCATAATATGCCCATCACCCCGCATAAGTTTAAGTTTGAAGTGATCTAAAATTCCTGAACCGCAAATGAACACGAATGCATATATATAATGTTTTTAATTTGTGTGTATTCGTGTCCATCCGTGGTTAACCCTGAAACTCTGAACGGTTATTATTTTGTTATTTTTTTTGACACTCAAATCTACTTATCCTATATTTCTTAAAATGAAAATAGCATTTATTCATTATCATCTCAAAACCGGCGGCGTAACAACGGTTTTAAAACAGCAGGTGGAAGCTCTCCGTGATACGTGTGACATGCTGGTATTGACCGGTGAGATTCCGGAATCTTCCCTTCTTTGCGATACTGTTCATATCCCGGGACTGGGTTACGATCGCCGGGATCAGAACAGATCGGACCCCCAAGATATTGCGGCCGCCATCACCCGGGCGATCCATCTAAAATGGAAAGACGGATGCGACCTTGTTCATGTTCACAACCCCACACTGGCAAAAAACAGGGATTTTTTGAAAATTCTCAAAGCCCTCCAAAACAAAAAGATCAAACTTTTTCTTCAGATCCATGACTTTGCGGAAGACGGAAGACCTTTGGTATATTTTTCTGAGGATGAATATATTCAAAACTGCCATTACGGTGTCATTAATTCAAGGGATTACAACATACTGCTCGAATCAGGATTAAAAGAAAAGGGGTTGCATAAAATTTTCAACACCATAAATCCTTTTAAGTTAAACACAGCAGACGCAGCCCCAAAAAACCTGGTTCTGTATCCCATTCGAGCACTCCGGAGAAAAAATATCGGGGAAGCAATCCTTATCTCCCTGTTTTTCAAAAACAATGAAACCCTTGCCATTACGCTCCCGCCCAACAGCCCGGCAGATCTCGAAAGCTATGCGCAATGGAAGGCGTTTGTAAAAGAAAAAAATCTGAATGTGATATTTGAAGCTGGTTTATCCCATGAATTTTCAGAACTTGTCCTGTCCGCCAGGTTTCTTATTACCACAAGCATTACCGAGGGGTTCGGGTTTTCATTTCTCGAACCCTGGACCGCAAAAAAAATCCTATGGGGAAGAAAACTGCCGGAAATATGCCATGACTTTGAGGAAAAGGGGCTTTGGCTGGATCACCTTTACACGCGGCTAACGGTTCCCCTGGAATGGCTCGGCAAAGAAAACTTATTTAGGACCTGGCAGGCGGGTATACGAAAAGCGTGTTCCATGTTCGGCATAATGATCGACAAAACGAAAATCCTAACCGCTTTTGAAAAAATAACCGTAAATGAGAGCGTCGATTTTGGACTGCTTGATGAAGCCTTTCAAAAAATCATAATATCTAATCTGTTATCCGACAAGTCAAATCGAGACAGGCTGATATCTCTTAACCCTTTCCTTTTGGATCCCGGAAATGTGTCAGACAAAGAGGCTCTGATACAAAACAACATGAATACGGTACTGTTCCATTACAATAAAACGAACTACAGGAAAAATCTCGTTGATATCTATTCCAAAGTAATCAAGGATAAGGTTTGCCACAAAATAGACAAAAAACTTCTTGTTTTAAAATTTCTGACCCCGGAGGATTTCAGCCTTCTCAAATGGTGAAATTATGGAAAAAAATGATTTGATCTCCAGTTATATAGAGCCTATTTTCCCGCTTCCGACTTCTTTGAAGCCAAGCGGAAAGCTGGAAGAAAAAATCGAGGTTATTCTTTTTGACCTGTATGGCACACTCTTTATCAGCAGATCCGGCGATATCGGCATGGCAAAGAAAAAATCACCGCAAACGGAAAAACTTGAAAAATTGCTTCAAAAATTTGGAATTAAAAAAGATTCCCAATCCGTTTTAAACCGATTTTACGCTGCCATAGAAAACCAACATGAACTGCTCAAGAAAAAAGGGGTTGACTTCCCGGAAGTTGAAATAGACCAAATTTGGATGCGTGTGCTTGAAAATGACGACCTTGAAAGCATTCGCGCATTTGCCGTCACATTTGAACTGATTGCAAATCCTGTATATCCCATGCCGAACCTTGAAACAATGCTTTCGGTCTGCCAAGATTCGAATGTTGTAATGGGCATTATATCAAACGCTCAGTTTTATACCCCATATCTGTTTAACTGGTTTCTTGGCTCAACCCCGGAAGATCTTGGATTTCACCCGGATCTTATCCTTTATTCATACAAATTCGGATATGCAAAACCATCCACATTCATGTTTCAGGTTGCGGCGGAACGGCTTAAAGATATGGACATCTCTGTTCGTTCAGCTCTCTATATCGGGAATGATATGTTAAACGATATCTATCCTGCAAAAAAGGCGGGATTTAAAACAGGACTCTTTGCCGGTGATGCAAGATCACTGAGGTTGCGGAAAAATGACCCGAAGTGTAAAGACCTTTGTGTTGATCTTGTGATAACCGATCTTATTCAACTTCTTGACTACATATAATAATCTTATCTGGTAACACCTAACCCGGATAAACCGGCCTCCGGCTCGTAGATCCTACGGCTCGGAGAGAAATAACAAATCACAAGCATCAAATCTCAAATAAATTCC
>JBARSG010000277.1:0-3366 GCA_049644625.1 Desulfobacterales bacterium
TTTGTGTTCTTCATCCTCCAACATTTCTTTCGACCCCATGTTCCCCTCCTTTTAAGATTTAAAAAAAACAATCTTTGTGACATCGCCAAGCATAACCCCTAAACCCCGCAGTTAGCACAATTTGTATTGTATTAATAGGCATTTAGTG
This sequence comes from Desulfobacterales bacterium, assembly GCA_049644625.1. Taxonomy (GTDB): domain Bacteria; phylum Desulfobacterota; class Desulfobacteria; order Desulfobacterales; family UBA11574; genus S5133MH16. The sequence continues at coordinate 149 of JBARSG010000277.1, forward strand.
ATGAAGCATGATCAAATGGTCAAAAAGGAGGTGCCATCATGCTTTATCGTTACATTAACCAGTTTGTTGAATATTGCCAGCTGGCAGATTTCTCAGTACGTTCCATTCAGGCTTTAGACATCCGGTTGAATGAATTTAAAGCGTTCCTGAAATCTCAAAGAATCCGGTCGGTTAAAAAGATTGCTTACCTGCATCTGGTCGATTTCGTTGCTGACTACAAAGACCCTTCAATACACGTAAGAAAGTCCCGTGTCTGGACCCTCAGACAATTTTACCACTTTTTGGTGCTCCATCGGTATGTGCTGCAAAACATTGCCCTTAAACTTCCATATCCGAAAATCGAAAAGACGATACCGCAGTTTCTCACTTCCGACGAATACAATTGTCTGATTCTCCACTTCAGTCGACAGACTCAGGATCTTGAGGGTTTGAGAAACCTCATTATCATCATGCTTTTGGGCATACTGGGGCTGCGAACATCGACCCTGATCGCTATTAATATTGAAGATATAGATTTAACCTGTGGGCTGGTATGGATCAGGGAAAAGGGTCGGCGCCAGCGCAACCTGATTCTTCCTAAAAGCCTTTGTAAAATCATCAACAATTATTTGCAACTAATAAGACGTAAAAGCGGTCCTCTTCTGATATCCAACCGTAAGCGTCGCATCTCCCCGCGAACCTTGCAAGATATCTTCCGCACCGCAGCCGATCAAAACGGCATCGATAAAAAGCTCCACGCCCGGCTCTTTCGGCATACGGCAGCAACCCATCTTAACAAGGTGGCCGGTGTCGAAATAACGCAGCATGTGCTTGGCCACAGCAGGCGGGCGAATACGTTAAAATACGCCCATCTGAATCCCGACCAGTATGCCGTTTATATGAGAAAACACCCATTTATGAGAAAGGAGGCACTATGATTGCCCTTATAGACCAGTACCAAAAAGAGCTTTTAAAGGTTAACGGCTTTGCCGATTCAACCGTTGAGACCTATACAATCAGCATCAAAGCCTTTTGCAGTTTTGCCAGAAATCAGCTTGAAATGAATCCAGTCAAGGTAAAAGGCCCCCAACTGCTTAAATGGATCTTGTATCTTAAAAATACCGGCATCGGCCACAGCCGAATCGAAAACCATCATTATGCGCTAAAAAGCTTCTTTGCGTTCGTGAAAAAAACCGGCATAATCAATGCCAATCCCGCCGAAGCCCTGCCTCTTTTGATCACCCGCAGACGGCAGGTCACAAACCCCATATCAACCCAAGACGCTTTTAAACTGATCGATTCCTTTGATCAAAGTTCCTGGCATGGTCTGCGAAATTATACCATGGTCTCTGTGTTCTGGGCGCTGGGCTTAAGAACCAGTGAATTGACCGGATTGAAAGTGCACAGCTTTGAAACCGGCCACGGCAAACGCATCGGTCTGTTGCGGGTTCGTGGCAAGAACAAAAAGCAGCGCGCACTGTTTGTTGTCGATCGACTCTTCGACCAACTCCTGCGTTATCTTGCGCATCCCAAATCGCCCCGGAAAAAATTATCGCCTTTGTTTCCGGCAGACACCAAAACAACGGCTATCTCAAATAACCGTGTACAGCGTATTGTCAAAGACCAGGCAAAAAAGGCAGGCATAAAAACCAATGTGACACCTCGCGTGCTTAGGCATTCTTTTGCTACCGAGATGTATCACCAGAACGTCCCTCTGTCCGACATACAGGCTATGATGGGACACGACTCCATTGCCGATACTTCCATCTATATCCACGTATCGGACAAACTTAAACAACTGGCACTTGACAGCATCCTAATCTCAAGGAGGTTCTCATGGCAGTAATCCCCAAAAAATTCTTCAGCCACTTTGATGACTTTTTCGATTACCGCAGGGAAATCTATGAAATCAGCGAGCAAACTGTTAAGACCAATCGTGTTGATCTGGGTCTGTTTAAAAACTTTATCTGCTCGCAGAACGTAAAAACTATAGATGGACCGGCGGTGATAAACTACCAGTACTATCTGAAAAAGCAGCGTCAAAATTGCGGCGCCTCAATCAACCGCAAGATTTTTGCCCTCAGAAGCTATGGGAACTTTTTGAAGCTGTATGATCTCCCCTGCGCCGATGCGCTGCCGTTTTATGACGTGTTGAAAATACGGCAGGGTTATCGCAAACGACCCAGTGCCTTAACACCGCAGCAGATCAGCCTTTTGTTTAAAGTCATCGATACCAATACGATCCTGGGCATCCGCGACTACGCCATTTATGCCTTGATGTATCAACTCGGCCTGAGGGTCGGTGAGGTCCATGCGCTTAACCTTGTCAATCTTGATATTAAAAGTAAAAAGATCTCGGTGATCGGAAAAGGCAGAAAGCCCCGAACCCTGCACATGAACGATGAGCTAATCGAAATCCTGTGCCAATACCTTGCTGTGCGGGATCAGTTTTATAACAGTTGGCTTACACCGGCGTTGTTTGTCTCAAAAAAGGGTAACCGTCTGGCAATACGCACCATGGAAGATAATTTTAAAAAGGTCCTGCTTTGCTCTTCTTTAAGCGTTCCTTTTAATGTTACCTGCCATACCCTGCGACACAGTATGGCTTCTCATCTTAACGATAAAGACGTTGATATCCTGGTCATACAGAGCATTCTCGGCCATTCTTCTACTCGCAGTACTGAACCCTATATCCACCCTTCTGCCGACAGAATCCGAAAGGCCATGGAGAAACTGCCCGGTGTTAAATTTGTCAAAGAACTATTGCGAAAAGGAGAACTGAATTTGCGCTTCCAAAAACCGTTCAGACCTAAAAGAGAATAGTACGTCTTCTCTGTCATTTACTTCTATTTGTTCTCTTATTAACCGTTTTCTATAACGGCACAGGAAAAGTGTTTGTAAATTATCTTTTACTATTATTGCTGGTAAATAATTTTCTTGAAGTATTCGCAGTATTAAGACATAATACTAAAAAGAGTTTCTCTTCATCATGCTTCATCATAAAAATGCCATCCTAATTGCGCCTAACTTTGCAACTCACTGCGGGGTTAGTTCGAGATCATCGGACCGCGCCAGCGGGTCCGATGAATTGAGTGGTTAGCCTGTTGCCAAGAAACTTTTATGAAACTCAATAGTACCTTTCGGGACCTTTTCGTTGAACGGCAATGCAAAAAAAACTTCTTGTGGAATCCCCTCATGGACCAGCTCTGGATAATTCCTGAATCCAAACCGTTTATAAT
>JBARSG010000278.1:0-3685 GCA_049644625.1 Desulfobacterales bacterium
CCCATTACCCATTTCCAATGACATTTAGTCGAAATATAGTTTACTTTATCGTTGCAACCATCCCTGTTTTGTTTGCTGCGGTACATGCTTGGATCTGGTCCTTTTACACGGTATGTATTTTTGCCGCATTTTTAATTCTTTTATGGCAAAACAGAATAAACACGGCATGGATGCCGAATAAGATTTACATTTTTGTCCTGGGGGTGTTCTATTTAGTATGTTTGGTGCAGTGCCTGCCCCTTCCTTCCTTTATTCTATCTTTCTTAAGCCCCTTTAGACACGAAGTGCTGATGCAGTCTCGAACAATCATCGACGGATCTGTTGGCTGGCAATCCATAAGCTATTCCTCCCTAAGGTCATTGGCCTGGTGGACGTTTTTGCTGAGCCTTTTACTGTTTTTCCTTGTTTTCCGTAAAACCGTTACAGCTCCAAGGCAACTGAAACTTTTGATGTATATTCTGCTGGGGTTGGCATCATTGGAATCGTTATACGGTCTTATGCAAGCGCTTGTGCCTTCCCTTGGCGTTCTCTGGATTGATTATATTGAGGCCTATTTGGGGGATGCCCGGGGCACGTATATCAACCGAAACCATTTTGCCGGTTTTATGGAAATGATATGGCCACTCGGACTGGGGTATACGTTGGCACTGGGCAACTGGAAGGAGAAACTGAGTCTCAAAGCCCTGTTGTCCATGGATCGACCCAATTTCCAGTTTTTCCTTGCCATCGGGTTGGCGGTTATGGTGCTGGCATTGCTGTTTTCCAAGTCCAGGGCCGGAATTACCGGGTGGGGTCTGGGCTTTTTAACCTTTGTTTTACTGGTACATTCCGGCAGCAACGGCATCCCTCGAAGCTTTTGGGTCATTACGGCCATAATCATCGGCATGGTCGCTTTCTTCAGTTTTAGAATCGGTGTTGATCCGATATTAGAACGGTTTTTAAGGATTTCCACAGACGCATCAAGACTCGACTATTGGCGTGACACCCTGGTGATTGTAAAGGACCACCCCTTTGGAATCGGCCTTGCAACGTTCAGACAGGTGTTTCCGATATACAATGTCTCCACGCTCGCTGACGCAACGCCCTATTATGCGCACAACGATTATCTGCAATTACTGGTCGAGACCGGGTGGATCGGCTTTGCGGCCCTGGTGGGCGGGTTTTATATTTTTCTGGTGAAAAGTTTTCGCAAGGTCAGGCAGATGCGCCTGCAAGCGGATCCCCTTGGATTTTTTCTTGCCGTTGGCGCCTTAAGCGGTCTTGTTTCCATAGCCTTTCACAGCTTTTTTGACTTTAACCTTCAAATGCCGGCCAACTGCGTTTACTTTGTCATGCTGATGGGGATTGTTGATGTGTGTCTGTGGCAGGGAAGGGAGGGAAGGGCGGAAGAGCAGTCCGCCACACTGATGGCGGATAAAAAGGTGAGTCCGCCACACTAACGGCGGATAAAAAGGTAGGAAGGTTGGGACATGGGGTAAATGGGGAATAGATTGAAAAGTGTTGTTGTTAAAAGTCTGATTACGCTGGTTCTGGCTGTGTTGTCCGTGTGGCTCGTGGTCCATAATTGGCAGTACCGGGCAATATATCATGAAAATTACACCTTTGGGGAGAAAGAAGCCAAAAAGTTCAGACACTTTCCCCGGGCCCTTTATGATTTGGGTTGCAATGCCTGGTTTCAAAACGATTCTGATATGGCCGCCCGGTTTTTTCGCCAGACCGTATTGCAGGACATTTTCCATATGGGGGCCTGGCTAAAGCTGGCACAGGCTGAAACAGTTCTGGGGAATCCGGACACGGCTCGAAGCATAATACAGTTTTCGGACGGTTTGACTAAAAATGTTTATCGCTGGAAATGGGACCAGATTCTTTTGGCCCACGAACTGGGGATGGAAAAAATAGTTCTGGGTAACATCAATTTTCTGATCCGGCACCGCAACAAGGTACAAGACGCGTTTCAACTGCTCGACACTCACCTAACCGGAAACATAATGCGTGCGGTTAACGTGCTGGATATGGGCAATTTGATCCCCTTTCTTGAATGGCTGATGCGCTGGGGCAGGGTGAATGATGCGGAAATTGCCTGGAACAAGATTATTTCGTCAGGAATTCAGGATGAAGATATCCGCTTGAAATATATTCATTTTCTTGTCAGCAAAAAACGGGTTCCCCTGGCAGCCGAGATCTGGAGATCGAACACCGACATTCAAGGCATGACCAACCCCGGGTTTGAGGACCAAATGACCGGACGCGGATTTGACTGGCGATATACCGCAAATAATAAGGGAAAGTGGGCGATACGGCGCATCTTGTCCGAGGCTTTTTCCGGAACCCATAGCCTGAAAATTAGGTTTGAGGGAACGGAAAATATTTCATTTGGTCACCTGTACCAGATAGTGCCGGTGGATCCGCTCACGCCTTACCGGTTAACCTATGGCTGGCGCAGCAAAAATATTACAACGGACCAGGGACCGTTTGTGGATATTTGCGGGTACGATTGCAATGGGGTTTATTTTAAGGGTCCCATGATGCTCGGCACTCACTCCTGGCAGGAACAGAATATGGAATTTACTGTGCCTGAAGCCTGCCATGCCGTGGTTGTTCGCCTGCGCCGGCAGCCTAGCCATCGGTTTGACAACAAGATTGCAGGCATCTTATGGCTGGATGATTTTAAGCTGGAAAAGATGTAACCTTTCACTGGTTCAGAGGTTCAGAGGTTCAAGGTTGAATAAATAATGGTTAATAATCAATGGTTAACAATTAACAATTAATTATTGATTATTAGATCGGGGTTCAGAGATTCACGGTTCAGGGTTAATGTTTCAACGAACTGAAATCTTAAAAAAAACCATAGACAAAGCCGTCTGATATTAGTAATTATAAATGGGGTAAAACATGTCTGATGAAATAATCGAATTAACCGAAATTCCGGGAAGCAGTATGGGCAGGGTGCGTAACGAGAACCTCCCCTCCACGAATTTCCGGCATGCTGTTCCCGAGTGGGATACTGAAGAGGTGCACCTGCGCGACTACCTGGATGTTATTTTCCGTCGAAAATGGCTCATTATCAGTTTCCTGGCCTTAACCTTTATCACCACCCTTATTTTAACGCTGGCTTCTCCCAAAATTTATAAGGCATCCACATCTATTGAGGTAATGCCGCAGAACCAGAAGATTACAAAGTTCGAAGAGGTTGTTGCCACAGAAACGCGTGCCCAGGAGTTTTACCAGACCCAGGTGGACCTGCTGCAGAACAATGCCCTTACCCGCAGGGTTGTTGAAAAGTTGGAACTGGCCAACCATCCGGTTATTATTGAAGTCCTGTATGGTGACGGAAAACCGGGTGTTATCTCAAGGATAAAGGAATCTGTTAAAAACCTTTTAAGCGCTTTAATATCGAATAACGAGGACGAGAAAAAAAATTCGTCTTTGATTTCCGAAGAAGCATTAAAACATCAAGCACTGATCAAATTTATTGAAGGCAATCTCGAAGTTTCCCCCAAGAGAAACTCCATGCTGATTGGCGTTTCTTTCACGTCCCCGGACCGACAATTATCCCAGAGCGTGGCAAATGCTGTTGTAGAAGAATTTGTCCACTGGAACATGGAGAAAAAACTCGAGGCCTCTCAACTTGCTCGTGAGTTTCTTATGAAGCAGATCGACAGGGCCAAAATCAGTCTGGAAAAAG
>JBARSG010000279.1:0-2385 GCA_049644625.1 Desulfobacterales bacterium
AAGCAGTACTGCCAGATATATTATTTCACATAAGCATTTAATTGCAGAAATGTTTACTTATCTCAGAAGAGATACAGCTCAGTTGAATTATGCTGTTGTATATCTAATTAAATTGTATAGAAAATATATAGGCAAGCCATTTTTTGAAGATAAAAATATTATTGTCTTTAGAATATGTTAATTTTATAATACAGACTTATCATTGTTATTATTGGCGACTACATCGCCAATAGAATAACTCCCGCCAAAACTGAAAGTAATACGCTGCGCCCCATTTCAGAATTTTTAATTTTCTTTCCCCACCGATGCGTTCCGGTTCATCAACAGGGAGTTCACCAACCTTCATTCTGCATTTAGCGGCTCTCACGGACATTAGAGGTTCCCAGCTTATAATTGTTCTGAACAACTTCTCCGGGAGTCTATAGGACTCTTCCTTATGTAGATCAAGATCATAAATCAATGATTTCTTGAAGGCTCGCAGAATGACCATTGCATCTGTATAGTGACCGCCATGAAGAAAATTGACTGTTCTGGTGAAAAGCCAATTGCCGAAGGCCGTCATAAAATCGTCGTCATAGCTTTTTGCCGGCTTAAGGTAGCGAGAGCCAATCACGAGGTCAAAACCTTCGCTCATCTTGTTAACAAGGGCAGGGATTGCATATGGTGGAGAATTGCCATCAGGACTGAAAGTAATTACCAGGTCTCCTTCGATCAAAGGCAAAACTTCGAAATATGCAAAGCGAATCCCTTTGCGCTTCTGGACAAGCAAAGTATAATTGTTTTCAAGTGCCCACTCAATCGTTCCATCGGTAGAGCCACCATCGACGATAATAATCTGATCACACCACTCCTTCTTGATTTGGGGCATAATGACTTTCATGCCTTCAATTTCGTTGAGGGTTAAAATTATTAAAGTAATTTTCATGGTAATTTCAAATGGTTGATATGGGTTAACAATTTTGTGAAGACTCGGAATAAGGCAATCAACGTGATTACAGCAGAAACGATAAGGATGGTTCTAACCAAATCACCAGCTTTGCCTTCAATAACAAAGTTGCTAACTTCGCACCCAATAATTGCGAAAGCCACAGTTAGCGGGAGCAGAAAGACAATGGAAGACCATATGTAAGTTGTAAAGGATATTGAAGTTAATCCAAAAAGAAAGTTGAGGGGTCCGGAAGGAAAAATCGGATTTATCCGGGTGAATGCAACAATCTTCCAGCCTTTTGTTTTGAGTTCGTTCTGAAGCCATGTGATGGTCAGATTATCAAATCGGTTTGCAAATGGCTGACCCATAGCTGTTCGTGCAATAGTAAACGCGAAAATCACTCCCAAACCACTTCCAGCCATCGCGACCAAACTGCCCCATAACGACCCCCACAGCATGCCGGCACCAAGATTGAGCGGCAGTGTGGGAATCATTAGAAGAAGCGCGAGTGCATAAAATGCAATGAAGATGAATGGGGCCATAAGCGGGTAGTTGCCTATGAATGCAAAAATAACTTTCGGGTTAAGATATCCTTGTTGTCTCAGATACCATGATAGACCAACAAAAAAAAACAACAAAACGCAAAGCAAAATCCTCTTTGGACCAATATATCTACGTACGCCTTCTTTGTTTAACATAACATCGACTTAATCAAAAAAATAAATTCAAAACCTAAACCCTGTAGAATTGAATATCAAGTTCCAGCTAAAATTTCAATGATGTTGATGATTAATTTGAAGTTTTTACGGAATAGGACTCAACTTATTATCTTGACACTAAAGTTCGTTTTTTTCTATAGTAATCTTCAAAAATCAGGTTCCAATTCGTACAAATAATGATTTATATCACTTTAATTTATTGATAAAGAACATATAAAAAAAAATGAATGAATTCAAAATATCCGTTATCATACCAGCATACAATGAAGCCCCAACCATCAGTAATCTTGTTTCAAAAATTAAATCAATTTATCCTGACTTTGAAATTATTGTAATCAACGATGGTTCAGAGGATGAAACGGCCTCTTTATCCAAAGATGCAGGGGCGTTAGTTCACAGCCATCCTTATAACATTGGAAACGGCGCTGCCATTAAAAGCGGGATCAGAATTGCCAATGGGGATATTCTGGTGTTTATGGATGGAGACAATCAACATGATCCAGAAGATATCGCCAAGTTGTTAAAATACATGACCGATTATGATATGGTTGTCGGTGCCCGGTCAAGCGGTGATCAGGCCTCATTGGGGCGCACTTTTGGTAACATGATATACAACTGGTTTGCATCATATGTTGCAAAGTTCCCGGTTGCCGACCTCACTTCAGGATTTCGGGCCGTTAAAGCGGATATTGCCCGTAACTTGTTATATCTGCTTCCCAATACCTATTCGTATCCCAC
>JBARSG010000280.1:0-3480 GCA_049644625.1 Desulfobacterales bacterium
GTTAAAGCATAACCTTTCTCAACTTTATTTTGCCCTGAAAAACCTGGTCCTTCCCCGCGATGCGGGATCTTTGATGGGCTATGCCTGTCCCGCTTTGCGGGAGTCAGAGTTCTTAGGCTCTGCCTGAAGAATCGCTGCAAGAGTTTGAAGTGAACTAAAGTTTGAAGTGAGCTAAAGTTAAGGAATTCTGTCAATTATATAAAATCAGCGGAGCAAAGCGACACCAAAACTTTAGGCACTTTAGATCACTTTAGACACTTTTAACTTGTACTGCTTTAAGTAAAACAGCCCCTTCCAGGGGTAACCCAAAGCCTGATCCTTTGGGCCGGGATTCTTTATCGCGACGGGACGTGAGTCCACAGAGAATGAGGAATAGTACATATAAGGCGGGCCGGGGCTTTCGAGCCCTGTGCCCGCCTTTTTGAATGACTGAGGAGAGAACTTGATGACATTTTTCTTACAGAATCTGGTCAATGCCCTGCAATGGGGCAGCTTCTATGCCTTAATTGCCTTGGGGTATTCCATGGTATACGGTATCCTGATGCTGTTTAATTTTGCTCACGGTGATATTTTTATGGTAGGGGCGTATATCGGTTTCGGTGTGGCTACCGGTATAGCGGCACTGGCCTCAATGGGTGCTTTTGCTCTGCCCAATTGGTTGATTCTGGTGTTGACCATTATCATATCCATGTTTCTAACATCCTTTGTGGGCATTCTGGTTGAAAGGATAGGGTACCGGCCCTTGCGTGAAGCACCGCGAGCCTCGGCTGCGATCACCGGTCTGATGATCGGCATCATCCTCGAGACAGGGAACCTGGCACTGCTGGGCGCCAGACGGGTCAGCTTTCCGGCCTTGATTAAATCTACGACCTATAACCTTGGCGGTGTCTATGTCACCAACAAGAAGATAATGATTGTCGGGGTATCCTTGATGTTGATGCTTGGACTGCATCAGTTTGTGCGCAGGACCAAGTATGGGATGGCCATGCGGGCCATGGCTTTCGACTACGTGGTCGTCCCCTTGATGGGTGTGTCCATAAACACCATTGCCGCGATGACCTTCGCTATCGGTTCGGCGCTGGCGGCTGCTGCAGGGATACTCTTTGGTATCGCCTATCCTGTTTTGGATCCTTACATGGGGATTGTGTTTGGCTGGAAGGCTTTCGTCGCCGCAATTCTTGGGGGAAGAGGTTCCATTCTGGGCGCTACCTTGGCCGGGTTCTTACTGGGCTTCATCGAAATCTTTGTGACAATGATTTTCCCCTCAACACTTCGTGATTTGATCGCCTACTCGATAATTCTGCTCATTCTGACGTTCAGGCCACACGGATTTTTCGGCGAGCCTTACAGTGCGCGGTTGAGACTTTAACCTAAGTTGAGCGATTTTTTGCGAAGAGATGTGCTGAGATCTTGATGCATAAGGGTTCGCGAAAACCGCAGGCATACCCGTGGATATGTCGAGGATTTTCGCGGATCCTTGATGCGCAAGAGATCGGTGCAGATCGAGTAAAAATAGCTCAATTTAAGTGAACGGGAAATGCAGAGACTACATCTGGAGACTAACAGCGGCGGTTTGTTTGAAAAAATGAAGATCTTGTTAAAAAAAATTCGGAATTCGTTCTCCCGTGTTCCTCTGATGGGATGGCTGCTTGGCGCCCTGATTGCGGTTGTGCTTGAATATTATTTGGGTGAACCTCTGGCCGATATTCTAATGCTGCCCAAAATTCCTGTACTCTTCGGTTTCGTGATCATGCTGAAAAAACCGTTGCTGATTCCCAGCGTAATTATCTTTGTCCTGTTGATATATGCCTTGCCCATAAGTGCTGTCGCTCGGCTGAGCGCCCCACTGACAAACCGGCTGGCGGCCAAGCTTTTCAGCTTACCCATATTGATTTCGGTTGTGATTCATCTTGGCCTGCTGTATGCTATTTTACATCTGTGGTCCGATATCAGTGCCTACCGGGTTCTGACGCTCAAGCTGACTATGATTGCCGTTATGGTCACGCTGAGCTTAAACGTGGTTAACGGCTATATGGGTGAATTCTCCTGCTCGCACCCCGGTTTCATGGCATTAGGCGCATATGCAGCCTCGGTGGTTACCGTGCTTTTGTTTGTTAACGACAAACTCTTCGGGACTGCGATTCTGCCTTCCGCTCTGGGACCGTTCATGTTTCCCGTTGCCTTGATCATTGGGGGTACGGTAGCGGCTCTGGGTGCACTTTGTATTGCCATACCTTCTTTCAAGACCAGAGGGGATTACTTGGCCATTATCTCATTGGCGTTTATGTTTATCGTTAAAAGTATGATCGAAAATCTAGAGATCGTCGGCGGCCCAAGGGGGTTAAGCAGCCAGCCGGACTATGCCAGTTTGCCCACGGTGTTTTTATGGACCGTGGCCTGCATTTGGATCATCAACAATTTTGTGCGATCTACCCTGGGCAAGGCACTCAATGCGGTACGCGACGATGAAATGGCGGCAAATGCCATGACCGTCAATACCAGACGCACAAAAATCGTGGCGTTTTTGTTCGCAGCCTTCTGGGCCGGCGTGGCCGGCGGACTCTTTGCCCATGTCCTGAGATATGTGAATCCCGGCACCTTTGCTCTTCAAAAACTTGCCGAAGTTTTGGCAATGGTGTATTTTGGAGGGTTGAACTCTGTTTACGGATCGATTGTCGGCGCCGTAAGCTTGAGTTTGCTCAGTGAAGCCTTGCGGCCGCTGGAGATTTTCAAATGGATTATTATTCCACTCTTGCTGATTCTGGTGATGATTTATCGCCCAACAGGGCTTATCGCCTTCAAGGAATTTAATGTAATGAATCTGCTCAATCCCAAACCCATGCCGAAAAAAGAGGGTTAGGATGCTGCTGCTTCGGGTTGAAAAAATGAGCCACGACTTTGGCGGGTTGCGGGCCGTCAATAACTACGATCTGGAGATTGAAGCCGGCCAGATCAGAGGTCTGATCGGGCCCAACGGCGCAGGCAAGACAACGATCTTTAATCTCATTACCGGTATCTATAAGCCTACTCAAGGAGATATTTATCTGTGCGGTGCCAGAATAACCGGTCTCCAACCTCACCGGATTGCCTCCATGGGCATCGGTAGAACCTTCCAGAACTTACAACTCTGGCGACACATGACCGTCCTGGAGCATGTCAAAATGGCCCATTATTCAAAGATCAGCTATGGCCTGATAGGAGCGTTTTTCGGCACTTCCCGACGATACAAACAAGAAGCTGAGATCGAGACCAAAGCTTATGATCTTTTGAAGATCGTGGGAGTAGACCATCTTTCAGATCAGGTGGTAACCAATCTGCCATACGGTGATCAGCGAAGAGTTGAAATCGCCCGGGCACTGGCTACGGAACCCAAAATACTGTTTTTAGATGAACCCACCGCCGGGATGAATCCGGAAGAACTGGTTCAGATGATGGGAATAATCCGCCGTGTCCATAAAGAGCTGGGGCTGGCCATTTTAC
>JBARSG010000281.1:0-3892 GCA_049644625.1 Desulfobacterales bacterium
CTTGGAATTATTACGCTAATCCTTGGAATGAAAATTTTATCGTATACTTTGTAAATACAAAAGAGCCATGCACCATAGCATTCATAAACAATTAACTTGTTGAAATAACAGTAGATACATTTATAAGAAATAATTTTTATGAAACCGTTTTTTTTTTCATAACCGCAAGCTTTCCCTGCCACGAATCCCTTTTTTCCAGAGTTTCTTTTATCAGAGCCATATTCTCTGTTTTTTTAAGGGCCCACATGGGTGCGACCAGTTCTTCAGGGTGTGGATCCCCGGTGAGTCGTTGAATAACCATATTTTTCGGAAGATGTTCCAGAAAATCACAGGCAAGGTCTGCATATTCCTGCTGCTCAAGGCATCTATATTCGCCCGCAGCGTAGAGCTTATCAAGCGTTGTGCCCCTGACAACATAGAGAAGGTGAATCTTTATGCCGTCTATTTCCATGTCTGAAACAGCCCTGGCTGTTTCAAGCACGTGGGCTTTTTTTTCATTGGGAAGACCGATAATAACATGGGCGCATATTTTAATCCCTCTGTTTTTCGTAGCAAGAACTGCTTTTTTAAAGCACATAACGTCATGCCCACGATTGATAAAGGCAAGTGTCGAATCATTGGCGGATTGCAGGCCGTATTCGATCCAGACAAGGTAATTGTCCGCATACCCTTGTAACAGCTCCAGAATCGGTTCATCCACACAATCCGGCCTTGTGCCGATGGATAGACCGACCACATTTTCTATGGCAAGGGCCTGCTCATAAAGAATTTTAAGCCTGTCAAAAGGACCATAAGTATTTGAAAATGATTGAAAATAGGCAATGAATTTTTTTGCCTTGTATCGCTTTGAAAGCGCTCTTTTACCTTGAATGATTTGATCGGTCACAGAAAGCCCTTTTGCATGGGCGCCGGTTCCGGATCCCCGGACGTTGCAGTATATACATCCTCCTGTTGAAATCGTACCGTCTCTGTTTGGGCAGGAAAGACCCGCATCAATGGTTATTTTTTGAACTCTGCAACCAAAGATACTTCTAAGATACGTGTTAAAATCATTATATCTTTTATGCATGTCATTGGTTTCTTAAGGGTGAATTTTGTGCCGTTTTGCAATAAAACTTTTTTTCTAGTCACAAAGGCGCCCATGAACAATAATAAAATAAAATCCTTGGTGTATTTGTACCTTGGGGGCAAATATCTCTGGGTTCCGGCTTGTTCGGTTTCGGTATGGTTAAGAAAATTTTCCGATGAAATTGTTTCTGGCTAAATGATTTTTTTTGTAATATATACATGTTTGAACAAAGATTGTAAAATAATTTAATGGAAACATCGCCGCTTATGGTTTTCTACCGGAAAAAATACGATATTATTGTTGTCGGTGCAGGTCATGCCGGATGTGAGGCTGCACTTGCAGCCGCAAGAATGGGATGCCGCGTACTTCTTATGGCCATAGATCTGGACAAGGTGGCCGCAATGCCTTGCAGCCCGTCTATCGGGGGTATGGCAAAGGGACAGCTTGTAAAAGAGATAGATGCTCTGGGCGGTGAAATGGCTAAGATTACGGATAAAACAGCCATTCAATATCGAACGCTGAACACAAAAAAGGGTCCTGCCGTCCAATCCTCGCGCACGCAAAACGATAAGATCCGTTATCATATGGCCATGAAGGCTGTCATTGAAAAACAGCCCAACCTGGACCTCAAACAGGCCATGGTTGAGCGACTTGTTGTCGAGAACAATAGGATCGCCGGTGTGGAAGATCAAACCGGTTTTGGATATCGGGCCGATGCCGTTGTGCTGGCCACAGGAACCTTTTTAAGCGGTCTGGTCCACATCGGGTTCAATTCATTCCAGGCCGGCAGAGCCGGCGAGTTTGCGTCGTATGGTCTTCCTGCTCACCTGAAAGAGCTGGGATTTGAGCTTGGAAGAATGAAGACAGGTACACCGCCCAGACTGAAAAAATCAAGTATCGATTTTAGCAAATTCACAGAACATGGGTCGGAAGAGGAGCCAAAACCCTTTTCATTCTTTACCGAAAAGATTAACATGCCCCAGCTTCCAAGCTATATCGGGCATACCAACCCAAGAAGCCACCAGATTGTGCAAAAAAATCTTAAACGCTCAGCCCTGTATGGAGGCATGATAAAAGGAGTTTCGGCCCGCTACTGCCCCTCGTTTGAAGATAAGATCGTCAGGTTTCCTGATAAGGAAAGGCACCAGGTAATCCTTGAGCCCGAAGGACTTGATACCGATGAGGTCTATGCCAGCGGCCTGGGGAACAGCCTTCCCATGGAAATTCAGATTCAGTTTGTCAGATCCGTCAAAGGGTTGGAAGCGGCCGAGATCATGCGGCCTGCGTACGCTATAGAATACGACTATGTTAATCCTGTCCAGCTCAAGCCCACCCTTGAAACAAAGCTGATTTCAGGGCTTTACATGGCCGGTCAGATTAACGGAACGTCGGGGTATGAAGAGGCAGCTGCCCAGGGCATATGGTCAGGGATCAATGCCGCTTGCAAGATTCAGGGAAGGCCGCCATTCATTCTCGACAGGTCACAGGCTTATATGGCTGTTATGATAGATGATCTTGTTACAAGGGGCACACGCGAACCTTACCGAATGTTTACGTCACGGGCCGAATACAGACTTATGTTGCGGGAGGATAATGCGGATTTGAGGTTGATGGAAACCGGTCATGAATTGGGCCTTATCGATCATGATACATTAAAAGATGTAAATGAACGAAAAAAGCAGATTGCCAGAGAGATTAGAAGAATAAAAAAAACCGTGATAAAGCCTGATAAAAAGATAAACGATTATTTGCTCAATCAAGGGACAAGACCGTTAAAAAGCGGCATCTATCTGGATCAGCTTCTAAAAAGGGCAGAACTTGATTACCATACCGCACAAGAACTGTCCAAAAGCCCATACAATATCAGTGAATCTGTTGCCCGGCAGGTGGAAATAGAGATCAAATACGAAGGGTATATCAAGAGACAGCTCAAAGAAATCGAAAAATTCAAGAACCTGGAACGGATGAAAATCCCACAAAATTTTGATTTTACAATGGTGCACGGACTTTCAAATGAACTCAAAGAAAAACTTTCTGCCATAATGCCTTCTTCACTTGGCCAGGCTTCCCGCATAGATGGAATTACCCCTGCTGCGCTTTCTGTGATTATGATTTCCCTCAAAGCCGCTGAGAAATATGCATCGGAAGCCGGAAATCAAGGTTCGAATGATTCTTGACACCCAATGATTTTCAACTTATTTTGATATGTCATAAAAGTATACTCTAAAATTGAGGTAATTTTGGGATGTCTGAAACAGATTATTATAAAATTCTCGGCGTAAATAAAAACGCTTCCAAAGAGGATATTAAGAAAGCTTATCGAAAGCTTGCAATGAAGTATCATCCCGACCATACAAAAGGGAATAAAAGCGATGAAGAAAAATTTAAAAAAATAAGTGAAGCTTATGCTGTTCTGAGCGACAAGGAGAAACGCAAACAGTATGATACGTTCGGTGCCGCAGGATTCCAGCGGCGTTTTTCACAGGAAGATATCTTTAAGGGGTTCGATTTTGACAATATATTCAGCGAGTTGTTTGGAAAAACTCGAGGTTTTTCCGGCCGTGGTAACGGCATGCGGTTTTCCTTCGGAGGCGGAACACCGTTTGACGGTTTTCAGAGGCAACAGAAGGCCCGGCCAAAAGGAGCAGACCTGATGTATGAGCTGCCGCTAACATTAGAGGAGGTGGCAACAGGGACAAGCAAAACAGTATCATACCAACATCAGGGGCGTAGTGAAAAGATTACGGTAAAGATTCCCAAAGGAATGATATCCGGGAAGAAACTTCGTGTTGCAGACAAGGGTGATCCGGGCCCATATGGCGG
>JBARSG010000282.1:0-6122 GCA_049644625.1 Desulfobacterales bacterium
GTTCCTGCCCTGTCCAGATCCTCGGTCTTTAACAGGGAGTTTATCGCCACATGGACTTTGGTTCCCTTGTCATGGGCCAACCGGGTCAGCGCCGAAAGTTCCTCAAGTGAAAAATTCTTGACCTCCATGCGCGCTGAAAATTGTTTCAACCCGCAATATATTTCATCGGCTCCGGCTGCCAGGGCGGCCAGAAACGAGGCCTTGTTCCCGGCTGGCGCCAGAATGGCAGGGTGCTTAACTGTTGATGTTTCATCTCTCATATTTTTTACCGCTTGGCTTAAAAATAAGTAATTTCTCAATAAATTCTGGTGTATTAAGATCTTGAGAAGCTTTTTTTCAAAGCACCTGCTGCGTCGAGGGCGAGACTTAAAAAGGCCGGAATCAAAAATATGGTAAACACCGTTGAAATCAAAAGGCCGCCCACCACCACACTTCCAATTCCGCGGTAGAATTCAGAACCCGCACCCGGGGAAAGCACCAGGGGGAGCATTGCCGTTATGGTTGTAATAGCGCTCATGTAAATGGGCCGGATACGGGAGCGCACCGATTCTGTGATGGCATCGCGGGGCAACATGTTGCTGTCCCGGATATTATTTAAGGTTTGATGGACGATCAAAATAGCATTGTTGACCACGATGCCAACCAGGATCACAAAACCGAGCATGGTAATGATATCCAACGGTTGATATGCTTTAAACGTATTTACCAATGATAAGCCGACAAAGCCTCCGGCTGCTGCCAGTGGAACACTGAACATAATAATTAACGGGTAGAAAAAATTCTCAAATAAAGCCGACATTAAAAGATAGCTGATGACAATGGCCAGAATAAAGTTCCACATCAAAACCTTCCGGGTTCGTGTCAGATCGTCAGCCGTACCGCCAAGCCTGATATTATAAAGTTTCGAAAGTCCGTCCCCGGCCTTGATCGGAGCCACCACCTTCTGCTCAACGATTGCCATGGCAGATTCAAGCGCTATCTCCCTTGCCGGAATCACCTGGATCGTAATGGCCCGCTGCGAATCGATATGATTAATCTGGATAGGGCCTTCTTCAATCTTAACTTCTGCGAGTGAACTTAAGGTCACCTTTTCTCCGGATGGCGCGACAACCGGAAATTGGGCCAGGTCCTGGGTACGTTCGAGTTTTCCTTTTTTGCTTTTTACCACCAGATCTATTTCATCGCCATGCAGGCGGTAGGTAGTGGCTTTGGCCTCATCCACAATGGTATCCACGATTAAGCCGAGGTCGGATGTGGTCATGCCCAGACGGGTCAGACGGTCCCGGTTGGGAATAACTTGCATCTCGGGGTTTCCCAAATCCAGGCTGGGTATTGGCCGTATCTGGGCACCGGGAAGTGCCTGGGCGGTCAACCCGTATATTTGTTTGCCAAGGTTGATCAATTGAATCAGATCCGGTCCTTTGATTTCTATCTCGATGGACCGCCCCTCGCCGAAATTTAGTGAAAAGAGACTGGGCTGTTGAACAATTGCGATCATGCCGGGAATTTTTCTTAATATGCTGTAAACATAGGGAAGCAATTCCCTGGTTCGTTGCTGAACCTTGGAAATAACGCCCATAAAAACCGATTGTCCCCGGGCAACATAGAAAAAACCGCTGACCGGCGGAAGATTCAGTTTTTCGGCCAGTGCACTTTTCTGACCATGTTCGATGAGCGGTAAAATACCTTTTTCAACGGTTTCCCCGATTTTTTCAAGCTCCTCCAGATTGTACCCCGGGGGCGGCAACAGAATCCCGTACAACACCTCACGGTTTCCCTCAGGCAGATATTCTGTTTTCGGCATCAGAAACCATGCCAGGCCAATTGCCATGAGGGTCATGATAAGGACTATGCCCATACGTGCCGCAACCCATCCACACATCCAGTAAACAAACTTTGTCGTGTAATTTACAAATCCACCGGCAAAAGCATCGAGCCCTTGGCCGATGATATTGACAGGCCTCCGGATAAGAGCAAAAATCCCTTTGGCTTTAAAGGCCGGATGGTTATCCTTTTGAATTTTTCCCAGTATTTTGGCAGACAGGGTCGGAATAACCGTAATGGAGACGAGCAGACTTAATGTCACGGCACTACTGATGGCGATGGCGATGTCACGGAAAAGTTGGCCGGCCTCCTCCTGAACAAACACGATGGGAAGAAATACCGCTACGGTGGTCAAGGTGCTTGCCAGGACTGCTCCCCAGACTTCAACGGTGCCGTCATAAGCGGCCTTAATCCGTGTTTTTCCCATCTCCCGGTGACGGAATATGTTTTCAAATACCACGATGGAATTATCCACCACCATGCCGATGGCAAAGGAAAGGCCGGCCAGGCTGACCACATTGATATTCCTTCCCATCAGGGTCATGACAAGGAACGTACCCACGGCGCTGATCGGAATGGCGACCGATACGATAACGGTACTGGCAAAATTCCGCAAAAAGATCAAAAGCACCAAAATCGCCAGTAGTCCTCCTATGAAAATATTCTCCTTTACCAGATTTATCGCGCTATAGATGTAGCGGGTATAATCATAGACCACAGTAACCCTTAAATGCTTTTCTTTTAATAAGCCGTCATTCAGCTCTGTGAGCGCTGTTTGCAATCTCTTCACCACCACCAGAACATTGGAACCGGGTTCGCGAACGGCATTTAGAACAATGGTCGGAGTACCTTCATGCCGGACCACATATTCCGAATCTTTAAAACCAAACTCAACAACGGCAATGTCGCCTACGGTGACGGGTATACCTTTTATCCTTTTGATGATAACTTTTGAGACATCTTCCACGCTCTGATACTCGCCCACGGTTCGGGCGATATAGCGACGCTTGCCCTCGTCAAAGTCACCGGCACTGATATTTTTGTTTTCTATATCCAGTGCTCGAACAAGTTCAGGGATGGTCACTTTCCGGGCCGAGAGAGCGTCCGAATCTACAATAACCTGAACCTCACGTTCCCGCCCACCGTATATGTTGGACGACGACACCCCGGAAACCCTTTCAAGCCTGGGTTTAACATGCTCGTCAACAAAATCGTACTCATGCTGTAAATTGCCCTGGTATCCGTCCAGCGCCTGCAATACCATCCAGACAATTGCCTTTTCGCGCCTTCCCCCGGACTTTATAATCGGCTTTTCCACATCGTCCGGATACTTTTTAACCCGTTCGAGATTGTTGGATACCCTGAGCAGTGCTTCATCGGTGTCCGTACCGATTTCAAACATCAAGTTGATATAGGCTCTGCCGTCACTGCTTTCACTTTTAATCTCTACCAGGCCTTCCAGGTTTTTAAGCTCATCTTCCTGGACATCGACAATTTCGCGTTCAACTTCCACCGGACTTGCTCCCAGCCAGATGGTCGTGATGGAGATTTCGGGCAGATCAATATTGGGGGTCAGTTGGATAGGAATTCTGTAAAGGGAAATAAAGCCGAACAGAACCAGCAGGAGAACTCCCACCGTAACGGTAACCGGCTTTTTTATGGCAGTATCGACTAGTTTCACGTTTCACCATGAACTAAATATGAAAAATTGATCACGAAAACACGTAAGCGTTCACGGATTTTTTGAAATCCCAAATTCCAAGCGCCAAAAATCAATTAAATCACAAATTCCAAATTACAATTAAATCCCAAATCTCAAATATCAAATTCCAAATAAATCCCAAAACAAATCCCCTCTGGGGATATAACCAAAACTTGGTCCTCCCTCCGGGCCGTAGGCCCTACGGGCCGGAGGCTGGGCCAGGATTTTTACTTTAAAACAGTCACCGCCTGTCCGGGTTTGAGGCGTTCGTTGCCTCGAATCACAACCTGCGCCCCCGGTTTCAAGTCTCCGAGTACGGCCACATCTCCATCATAATAGCCGAGAATATTGACAGGCACCGGTACGGCCTTGCCGTCAGCAACAACAAAAATCAATCGGCGTTCTCCGGCGGTAACTATGGCATCCTTGGGTATGAGAAGGGCGTTTTTTTTATGTGCCAGGTTAAATGTGACCATTGCCTCCATACCACTTTTAATCTTAACCCCTGGATTTACAAGATTTATCCATACCGGAAAGGTTCTGGAATTTTGGTCCGCCTGGGGAAGGAGCGCATATATCCTGCCCGAAAACGGATCGTTAGATATGCTTTTCACCAGTACCTTGACTTTGGCTTCAGGGGTGAGCATAACCGCATATCGCTCCGGAACATCAACAGTGATACGAATTCGCTCCAAATCAAGGAGGGTAATAACCGGACCCCCCTCTGTTATCCATTCTCCAACCTGGGTGTGCTCTTTTGATACAAACCCTGAAAAAGGTGCTAAAACTTTTTTTTGTTTTATATGGTATTCAAGTTGCTCTATTTCAGCCTCTTTTTGTAATAATTCCTGTGACAGCGCACGATGTGTAAAATAAGCCACATCAAATCTGGTTTCAGCAATACTGTTTGTTTCTTTAAGCTTGCTGAGCCTTGCGAGCTCTTTTTCCGCATTCTGAAGATTCGCTTTGATCTTCTCTCTTGCAGCGATTGTGCCTTTTAAGCGAAGTTGGAGCTCTGTGGATCTTAACCTTACGAGCAATTCTCCTTTTTTGACGAAGTCGCCTTCCTTAACTGGAAAATATTCAACCACTCCGGGTACTTCTGTGGCAACAGCACTCGTTGCTACGGGTTCGGTGGTGCCGACCAGAGATATCTGATCTGAAACCATCTTTTGTTTTACTTCAGCAACCCGGACCGGTACCGGAGGAGGACCATTTTTTTTGCCGCTTTCTTGGGCCGGGAGGGTGGAAGCCGAAATAAAAAAGACGGCTGTGGCTATTAAAAAATATTTGAAAAAAGACGCCTTGAAATTGAGCCTAAGCATTCATTACCTCAAAAAAAATAATAATAAAAAGTTACCACTAAAGTACCCCGGTAGGACAGGATCTGCCTGCGGGGCAGGTGAAAACACTTAACTTGCCAAGATTGGATGCAAAATTTAAATAAATCTATATTTAAAATCCATGGGCGTCAAGAAATTAACAAAAGATACATTTTACATTTTTTCACCAGTGAGTTCCATAATTTATCGAGAAGTTACGATTGAAGTATATACAGAATAAACAATATCTCCTCTTGCTTGAACCGCACCATGTGTTATATTACACCCTAATCGAGTCAAAACTCGATTAGGTGTTAATCGTTAATAGTTATTGGTTTTCTGATATCTAAAATTGGAATTATATCTCACCGTTGATAGAGATATAAAATGGTGGTTCATACTTTTTATAATAACGAATAACCCATAATTCCCGATTGTACGTTTTTGTTCAAACGGGGTTAAAAAAGGAAAGATATATATATGAAACTGGCAGTCAGTGGTAAAGGTGGGGTTGGCAAAACAACATTTTCCGCCCTTTTGATACGGACATTAAATGCTCAGGGAAAACGTGTGCTGGCAATCGATGCTGATCCGGATGCAAATCTTGCGGCAGCACTGGGTATCCCCGATGCTGACAAGATTGTGCCCATTGCCGAGATGAAAGACCTTATTTTTGAGAGAACCGAGGCACAACCAGGAACCATCGGCGGTTTTTTTAAACTCAACCCAAAGGTGGATGATCTTCCGGATTCGCTGTCCGCAAAACTCGACAATATCAAGCTGATGCGGCTCGGTGGTGTTAAAAAGGGGGGGGGCGGATGCATATGCCCGGAAAGCACTCTGTTAAGAGCGCTGATGCTTCATATTGTTCTGGCAAGGGACGAAGTGGTGGTAATGGATATGGAAGCCGGAATCGAACATCTGGGCAGAGCTACGGCGTCTGCAGTGGATAAACTTATTGTGCTTGTGGAACCGGGACGTCGAAGTATGGATACCGCAGGTCACATAAAAAAGTTGGCATCCGAGATCGGCTTAAAAAATATCGTTTTGGTCGGCAACAAAATCCGCGGCAAAAAAGATGAGGAATTTTTAAAAAAACACCTGAGCGATTTTGAATTCCTCGGTTTTATCCGGCAAGATGAAGCCTTGATAGAGGCGGATCTTGATGGTGTTTCACCGTATGATGTGGATTCAATAGCAAAAACAAATGTCAAAGAGATGATCGCTAAGCTTTAATGAATCGAACAAGACGATACGTCTTTAAACCAAAACAG
>JBARSG010000283.1:0-1790 GCA_049644625.1 Desulfobacterales bacterium
CAATAATTCGACACAATAGTCTTTATGTGTTGAATCTGTAGACAATACCCATCAATGAAGATCATTTTAACCCGGTATTGAAATGTAAAATGTTTATGTGAGAAAAAAATGATTTTAGATAATAAAAATACAAATCTTAAGGTTCATGAGTGGATTGCAAAATATACGAAAGAAGGAAAATTTAGTTTTGTAACCGGATACTTTACAATTGGTGCGCTTGCATATCTATCCGATAAAATTAATGAAAAGATTAAAGAGTTTAATTTTGTGCTCGGCGATATCGTTCACACTGAAAATGTTAAAGTCCGTACTATCGATTTATTAAACGATAATATAACCATTGAGGCTGCCTTAAAATTAAGTTCGCTTGCCAAAGAAGCCGTGTCTTTTTTAAAGCAGAAAAAGGTCGAGGTTAAAACACTTGAACCCAATTTTTGTCATGCCAAGGCCTATATTTTTGAAAGCGCATCCAAAGAGGCACCTGAACATTATTATATCATGGGCAGCTCAAATCTGACTGAAGCAGGAATAGGATTTAAAAAAACAAATAATGTAGAATTAAACATCATAGGTCAGGGAACCCAATCAGATTATAACGAGCTAAAAGAATGGTTCGAAAATTTATGGTCGAGTAAGAGGGCTCACGGGGAAAAAACTGTTGACGGAAAAAAAATAGATTTTAAAGAATACTTGATTAAAGAGATTGAAACCATATTTGTTCAATACACACCGCGTGAATTGTACTATAAAGTACTTTTCGAGCTTTTTGGCGAACAGATCGTTACGGATAAAGAAGATCCCAATTTTAACCGGCAAATCGGCCGACTTGAAAACACGGTTGTTTACAATGCCCTGTATGAATTTCAGCATAAAGGTGTTTTAAGCTTAATTAAAATGCTTCAAAAATATAACGGCGCCATTATTGCTGATGCTGTTGGGCTGGGTAAAACCTGGTGCGCATTGGCTGTGATGAAATTTTTTCAACTTGAGGGTTTTGAAATCATTCTGCTGTGCCCTAAAAAACTAGAACAAAACTGGAGAAAATTTCTCGTCAAGCAAAACTCCCTTTTCGAAGACGATCAGTTCAACTATACTATCCGTTTCCATACGGACTTGCAGGATAACCGCCTGGAGCGCCACCAGGATGCCCTCAAAATAAAGGAATATTTCCAGAGCGACCGGCCAAAATTACTGGTTATTGACGAAAGCCATAATTTGAGAAACGCCAAATCAAATCGATATAATTATCTGGTAGATACCCTTCTGAAAAAGAATGAAAATATTAAAGTATTAATGCTTTCCGCCACCCCGATTAACAATTCCCTGCTGGATATCAGAAACCAGTTCAAGCTCATGGTAAAAAATGATCCCAAAGGGTTTCATGATATTTTGGGCATCCGCAATATCGATTATACGTTTCGGAGTGCAACAAAAGCATTTAATGAGTGGCTGAATGAAGACAAACGAACCATCGGTGACTTTGTTAAAAAGCTTCCCCCCAATTTTTTCAGACTTACAGACTCCCTCACCGTTGCCAGAACCAGGAAGATGATCGAGGGGCAGGCGGATTATCTGACGTTTCCCAAGCGCACTAAACCTGACAATGTTTTTGTGACGCCCAAACAGATCGGCAACTTCGATACATTCGAGGAGATGTTTGACAATTTTCCGCCCATGCTGTCCGGCTATCAGCCGTCATTCTATGTGGAACAGGAAGAAGATGTTGATCTTTTACAGGATGAAAAGCAAAGAGATCGCTTTCTGGTAAAGATGATGTACATCCTGATGGT
>JBARSG010000284.1:0-3183 GCA_049644625.1 Desulfobacterales bacterium
CATGATCGCCCATGCCTTAGTCCATGCCCGGGCTACATTCATGACATTATATCCGCCGCCACCCAGCGCAACCCATTTAAGACCCCACGATTTTATCTCCCGGACTATTCTGCTGAAGCCGTTGGTCGTGAGATTCAAACCGGCCAGAGGATCGGTTGCCAGGGTGTCCACCCCAAGTTGTGTAACCAGTATATCTGGATCAAAAGCATGAACAAGCGGCGGCACCAGTTCCATAAAAACCCAAATGTACAAATCGTCATCGGTTCCGGGTGCCAACGGCACATTGACCGCGTATCCTCGGCCCGGCCCTTGGCCGATATCGTCGGGAAAACCGGTGCCCGGAAAAAGCGTGTGGCCATGCTGATGAAGAGAGACGGTCAGGACTCGATCCGTGTTATAAAACGCCGCCTCAACCCCGTCACCGTGGTGTACATCTACATCCAGGTAAACGACGCGCAAACCGTCCTGAACCATTTTGGCAATCCCTATAGCCGGATCATTAAGATAGCAGAATCCGGAGGCCCGACGTTGCATTGCATGGTGCAAACCGCCCGCAATATTAAAAGCGATCTCACGATTCTCGTTTAATATCTGGCGGATACATTCAAGGGTCGCACCGGTAACCAGTAAAGACCAGTCATACAAACCGGGAAACACGGGGTTGTCACCGCTGCCCAGACCGTACTTCCAGGCTTTTGAGGGAGTCATGCCCGAATTGGCTGTTTTAAGTATCTCCAGATATTCAGGAGAGTGAATGAGCTTAACATCTTGTTCGCCGGCTTCTCTTGCTTCCACCCAGGGCGGCGAAGACGTATCAAAAATCCCATATTCGCCGATCAAATCCATGGTTAACCGGAGCCGTTCCACTTTCAGGGGATGACTGGGGCCATAACTATGATGGTGGAATTTATTGCTAAAAACGAGAACTTCTTTCTCGGGTGTACTCATAAGTTGTTTTGCGTGTTACGGATATCATTTATCGAACATATCTCCGGCCTTAAGCCCCTGTTCAGTAGCAAATTCGGCCGCGGCTACTTTTTTGCCTTTAGCCGGCCTGACTTTGCCTACCACGAGCTTTGCCCCTGAAACGGCCACATGAATCCCTTGATCGTCAACGGCAAGAATTGTTCCCGGAGCTTTATCGGTACTCTCTTCTATGAGCTGTGCGCCATAAAAACGAACCTTTTCACCGTTCAACAAAGCAAAGGCACCGGGTTGGGGATCGCAACCGCGCACCAGATTGTATAGTTCTCTGGCAGGCTTGTTCCAATCAATGCCCGCAACTCGGTCATCACAGGGAGGTTCATAGGTGGCACCGGCTTTATCCTGAGGTATTTTGGGAGCCTTGCCTGCTTTGACAAGGTCAATGGATTCGAGAATGGCATCAACCCCCATGGGAAAGAGGTGGTTAAAATAGAGGGTGCCGGTGGTGTCATCCGGACCGATCTCGATTTCTTTCTGAAGTAGAATAAGTCCGGTGTCGATCCCCCCGTCCGGCCAGAAAATGCTCAGTCCGGTTCGGGTGTCCCCCATGATTACCGCCCAGTTAATGGCACTGGCGCCGCGATGGCGCGGCAAAATCGAAGGATGATAGTTAATGGTCCCGTGAGTGGGGACCTCAAAAAAACGCGCCGGGATAAT
This sequence comes from Desulfobacterales bacterium, assembly GCA_049644625.1. GTDB lineage: Bacteria > Desulfobacterota > Desulfobacteria > Desulfobacterales > UBA11574 > S5133MH16. The sequence goes on from JBARSG010000284.1 coordinate 1,642, forward strand.
ATCGGTCACAAACGCCATTACCGTGAGATCCGGTTTGAGTTCCTTGTACTGGTCAAACACCTGATCATCTTTATACGTTGCCGGTTGAAAGACGTCAATTCCTTTGGATACCGCCGCATCTTTGAGCGGATCAGTCCGCCCTCCCGGTCTGTCCGGTTGCACATAAACTCCTATTGTATTTTCGTTTCTTTCCAGCAGGCTTTCCAATACTTTTGCCCCAAATGCCGCCTGTCCAATCAGTAGGATACGCATATTTTACCTCCTGCATTAAATTGTTGGTAAGAAATTAGAGGGATGTTATATTTTCTGTAAGATTATAAAAGAATCATGTCAAGTCTGAATTGATCGGTTTATTTAATTTAACGTTTCGAGATTTCTATGCTCAACCTGTGTATAACTCTTTTGATTGAAAAGAAAAAGTGAGTGGTATATACAATTTTTTCTACAAGTTCATAATTTTTGGCGTGCGCATGGATATTAAGACAAAACTGGAAAAATTAAAAGAAATCTATGATGACTTTGAAATAAAGGCGCGACCATTCAAGGCCGGCGCTGTCTGCGAGGTAGGCTGTGCATTTTGTTGTATCCACTTTGGCAATGTGGATGCAATAACCCTGGAAGGACTCATTATACACGAGTGGATTGAGACTCTCGACAAACAGGATCAAATCAACATCCGGAAAAAAATTGCCAAAAATATGAAAAAGAGAGAAAAGCGGTCGATTACCCGATGTCCATTTCTTAAAAAGGATAATACTTGCCTGATCTATACGATACGACCCTTTAGTTGCCGGCAGCTGTATTCTTTGCGGAAATGCACCAATTCCGGGCCTATGGTTCATCGGCAGGCCGTGGAACTGGCAAAAAAGACCGTTAAAAAGCTTCAGCAACTGGATGCAACCGGATATTCAGGACACATCAGTTATATCCTTCATCTGATTGCCAACCCGGATTTCAGAAAGCTTTATAAATCAGGAGGATTCAATCCGGTTAACATCATGCCGTTTGGGAAAAAATACGGCATTGTCATTAATCGTATGGTATCAAACAACAAGATATAGGAACAACGGTGATCCCGCCCGTTAATGGCTTACCCAAATCCTAAAATAAGATATTCCAAATAACATAAAATTACTGATAATCGAAATGATAACACCGGACAACAGGAGATACCCGCCAATTTTTCTCAGACGTTTATCACTTTCTAATAGATGATTCTCTGGAATTTTGAAAACCCATAGAAAGGTAACGTAGCTTTTATTCAACCTTTTGCTTATTTTTATATAAAGGAATGTCAGTACACATAATCCTCCGAATAAGGCGATTGCCCCGATTATTTCAATCGATTTCAGTAACTGTTGAATAATCATTTAAAATTTTTTTTTCGTAATAATATTTGGTTTTGATTTTTATTCCGCATACCGCAACAGAACTTTTTGTTTTTGTTGAATGTTAATCTTTGGGGGAACGATTGTAACCTATAAGTATTATAAATTATACTTAGCACGTTTTTTATAAAACCATAGGGTTTACTTTTACACT
>JBARSG010000285.1:0-5030 GCA_049644625.1 Desulfobacterales bacterium
CTTCACGGATCATCGTGGCCGACATCATTAAGCTGATTTCTAATGTTGTTTATAAAATCACGAAAATCCTTGGTTCCGTTCCTCATGTTGTTTAGAAATATTTCGTCTTTCACTTTCCAGTATTGGTGCACCAACATATTTCTAAACACTATAAACGGCTTTAGCCTTTCAAGGAGTTCTTCGGGTAACAGTGAACATATTATGCTTTTAGTGAAAACATCCATATATCCATCTACAACTGTATTATGTCTTTTTGCCAGAATATGCTGAAGAGCACTCGCTATTGCCTCTGCAATTACTATTGTGGAGTACTTCAGACTTTTCAGGATATGTTTGTCCTTCAGTATTTCGTTATCTGTTTTTTCAAGAATACTTTTAACATCAACTGTCTCTGCAGCTATTTCGTCAAGGTATTTTTCAATCCTCCGTTTATCGAGTTCCACAAAAGGCCTCCATTCTCTCCTTTTTCAGGAGTTCAGCCCGGTGAATCATCGGCTCATTTTTCAGAAAATAACCTGAAAGCTCTTCAATTCGGCAACTTAGAAAGTCAGGATCATTATTGATTAACAAAATCCCTTGATTAATCGCTTTTTGTAAAATTACAGGCTCAACTTCATCCAGATCGAAAACAACAATGTCGATTCGATCAGGCTTGAATCCTGTTACTTTGCTTAAGCTGTTGATTAGCACGCATTGTGTCTCTAACCTGTTTGCTCCTTGGTTCAGGAACACCAAAATATCCAAATCATTCACAGTCTGTTCCGCACTGGCTGCTGACCCGAATAAATAGGCCGCAACAACGTCAGGGATTTCTGTAATGCACTTTTTAATTAAATGAAGATCCGGCATATTGACTGTTGCTCATGTAAATTGTGTTTATGCATGTCTTTTAAAATAGATCTTAAAAAAATGCTTTGTGTCTGGTGCCTTGGTGGCAAACATTTCTTGGTTCCGGCTTGTCCAGTTTAGGAATTTTAATTATGATTTTTTAGAAGGTGATCGGATTATTCTTCCGATATTTTTTTTGCTGTACGTATAACTTTTATATAAACTTCATCTTTAAGATAGAACCCTGCATGGATAATATCTTCTAAGGTAGACAGGAATTCATCAAAGTTTATAATGCGATTTTTGACAGCCTGCAAAATGATCCATAAAGTGCCGACCGGCTTCAAGCCTGCTAATTCAGCTACCGACCGACCCTTAGCATCATCCATAAGAACTGTTTTGATTCCTTTTTCCTTAGCCAGAGAAATGACCTCTATTTCACCAGGATGCAACGAAACCTTAAGAGAAAACATATTTTTGACTTCTTTAACCACCAGCCAACCCTGGGCAATTGCTTTCTCCATACGATAAGCATCTTTTTCTCCGAGGCGTTTACCCTCTACGACAACTTCCTGAAAAACAGTTTTTGGAATAAGTACCTGATTTATCGTAGTTTGAAGAAGGGCCAGCTTATCAGCTTTTGCCAGATAAATAAGCGGCGTTGCATTTGAAATGATCCTATCCATTCAGAGTTTTCAGATCCTTTTTCAGTTCCTTTAAGTCATAGCTGGTATAGATATGGGCCTTTTCGATTTCTTTTATCATTTCCCAAAGCGTCAGATTACAATGTTGAGCTGCTTCCCAGATGGTTACTATGCCAGACTTGTAATCATCCAGTGAATCGCGTATTGTCTGCTCTTTTAAAGAATTGAGTAAAAACAAACGCAAAAGTGCCGAGCGGTCTATACCTTTCTTTGCCGCCATCTCGTCAATTTTATCTACATATTGGTCATCCAAGCGAGTGGTAACAGTTTTTGGCATCACTTACTCCTAATTGTTATTTGTGTGCAATTGCATATATTGCATACAAAATATCTTCAATCCCATAAAAAGTCAACCTTTTATGCCTTTCAAATACCATTCATAAACGTTTCGAATGCCGTCTTTTAGGGCAATTTTTGGTTTCCATCCCAGTTTTTTTATCTTAGAGATATTGAGCAACTTCTGCAAAGTTCCATCCGGTTTGTCTTGATCCCATCTCACATCCCTATTATAACCGACAACTTCCGCGACTATTGCCGCAATTTCCTTGACCGTCTGATCCTTGCCACACCCAATATTTGAAACCGGTGTCATTGAATTGTGAATTAATTTCTTCAATTTAGATTTTTTGCAAAAAACATAGGGGTAAGGTTTTCATTCTTGACAAGAACATGAGGACATGAAGGACGTTGGCACTTTGTCACTTAGCATCCAGTAAATCCCACAACCTCTTATCTTTGGGACCTTTGCAAAATGTTGATAATTGCATTAACAACTTTATTGAATGCCATAGCATTGAGTCTACCGGTTTCAGTTTCCATCAAGGAACTGTTGGCAGTGAAAAGCTTACTTGGCCTTGCGAAACTGACTCTTTGCAACGAGCCTGTTTCGAAATCACTATCGGTAATCTGAACGGCTATCGGATCAGCATAGGGATTGCTGGTCACTTGACAAAGAATCCAATCATCTCGCCCAGCAGAAGCAAGAACTACTGCTGGGCGAAGTTTTAACGATGAAAGATTTGAAAAAGGAAATCTTACGAGTACTACCGAACTTCCTGAAGGTTAGACCATGCTTCCTCCTCCTCTGGCCGGTTCCAGTCTTCTGAAAGAGCTGCTTCACTTAAAAGGGCTGTTTCAGCGATGACGTCAGATATTTCATCAAGGATCGTGAGTATCGCTCTGCAACGTGATCTCAAACGAATCGGTTCCCGGAGGTGGACCCGACCATCAGGCTCAACAATTGCTTCTATAGATTTAATCATGGCTTTTTCTCCTATTGAGCTAATTTAATAAGTCCAAACGGCTAAAATTCCACAGTCAGGCGATCATGATCTTCATTGGATATGTATCCACAATCTTTCGCGAAGTCCAGCTAGGTATCCGTTTCGCTGTTTTCACCATCTGCATCAGTTAATTTGCTCAGAAAATGCGCCTCATATCGACGCCTTGCCCACGCTTCCCTGAGGTTGCTGCATACTGACCGAGATGACCTCCGGATCTGATCTGTGAGTGAATATTTCTCTTCAACAGGCCATGTCTTGCTAATTTCAAATATCTCCATGGAGAGGTCATAAGCTGCTTTGTAGACCTTAAGCTCTTTGGCTTAGTTTACGATCATTGTTTGTCCCTAACCATTCAGGTTCCCGGATTTTCAGACCTCTGATTTCAGACTTCCGACTTCTGTCAATTCAAGGTCCTTGTCGTCGTGGTAAATCCTGGTTCGTTCGATTCCCCTTGCCATCATGTGTTGCAGGAGACCTAGGGCGTCCAGTCTGGGCTGGCTAAGCATCCTCTTTGATAGGCTGAATTCCGGAGTTGCTTTGATTTTCTTTTCGTATGATGTTCTGTATCGCTGATTTCACCCTTGGAAGATGAGTCTCGCAAATATCAAAAATGATCTCATGATCCACCATTTCATAATGATGTGAAATGATATCGCGCAGCCTCATGATTTTTCTCCATTCGACATCCTGGTACATCTCGAACAATGAAGGCTCAATTTTATCAATTTTTTTGACCGTTTCTCCTATGACCTGAAGTCTCATGGAAATCGCATCCAGCAAGAGTACTCCCTCAGGACTGGTGACGAATTCGTCTGCCAGATTTATTTTCGAAAACCTCTCCTCAATCAAATCAATTGACTCGACAATGATTTTCAGATTATCGCTCACAATAGGATTACGCATATATCACTTCCCCCCCAATCCGTTCCATAAGGCGCCGGTTGAGCTTATTACCTTTTCGAACAAGCTCAATTCTCCTACCAAACTTCTCTTCCAGGTAGATCTGTAAACCCGCAATCCAATCGAAGCGAGGCGCCTCTAACTCAACCAAAAAATCAATATCACTATCAGCATGCTGAGTACCCTTGGCGTAAGAACCGAAAAGACCGATATTTAATACACCATACTTATTTCTCAAGTGGGGTTTCTCAGCTTTCAAAACAATTAGGATATCTCTCTGTGACAAAGGTTCCGTCATTGTTTCTTGTTCCTTTCTATGGAAGGGACATGTTTGGGACGTTATGTTGCACTAAGTTGAATCGTGGATTCGTCAAATGTTTAATTAGTTGATTAGTTGATTGGTCAATTAGTTAGCTGTTTCCTTTCTACAAAATATAGTCGCTTTTCACGATATTATCATTAGCCAATTTCTTAAATATTCACTACTTTTCGGTGTAGCTCTATAAGATCAAATGTCAAACTCACCCCCCCAACGTGCACATCGCTTAAATCATCCAACTTATTAAATCTCCTCCATTTTGGTTAAGAAAATACAGGCATCTGCAAGATCATCCACATGTAGAAACTCTCTTTTGGGATTGCCGCTCCCCCAAAGCACTACTGAAGGCATGGAAGCGAAAGTTGTAGGTCAGAAGTCTAAGGCAGAAGTCCTTAACCCGCGGATGGTTCTGATCCGGATGTTAATCGTAAGATTTACTCCATAATCTTCTTGAGCAAATTGACAATCCATTGGTGTGGCTCTGGGGACATCCGGCTCATATCCAGAATTATCATTACATCAGATAGAAGCACTTTTGCCTGGTGTTATTTTTCATATTTCAATCCCAATTTTAAAAAAATGGACAAAAGATATTTTTCAAGATCTTCAATCTCTTTTTTGGCTACTTCGAAAACTTGTTTTAATTCAACCTTACCATATTCATGGACAATGAAATTTCTAAAACCAACGGCTTTAACCATTTTTTCTGTTATATCAACAGATATATATCCATTGTCTTCTAACAGATAAAACATCTCATTCGTGCTGCCGGGGACTCCAACACCTTCTTCACTGATAATATGCGCAGCAATGTCGATACAATTCTGAATGGCCATCTGAAGGTTAAATAGAATACTTTCCTGCCTATCAAGGTCTTTCAAGAAAGTTTCTAAATCAGTATCGCGCTTTTCTTTTATTCGGTTTAAATGCCTTTTGACCGAACTGGCCTTTGCTATGATGAGATCTTTATCAACCATGTTTACTCCTCCATAGTCC
>JBARSG010000286.1:0-3503 GCA_049644625.1 Desulfobacterales bacterium
AAACCTTCCAGGACGAGACATTGTTTGGATTTTCGAATTTCGGTCATTGGAAATTGCCTGCCCTGTTAAATAAATCGTAGATTTAATGCGAAGCATTATTTAACAGGGTAAAATATTTGTAATTTGAGTATTGTGATTTGGGATTTTAGTGCCATATCCGGGAAAGCAAATAGCTTCTATCTGAATCAGTTAGAGTTGACTTTGACGTTTCCCTGTGATCCTGCCTTATTCATTTGCCCAACAACTATGTTTTTGCTATTATAAAAATGTGCCGGTCAAAATGATGAATTCATCATTTTTGAAACCATAAATGGAGATGAATTATGGATCAAACCGTAAAAGAGGCGATCTATCGAGCTGTGGGAAATGAACCGTTTGCACGGGCTTTGGAAATGGAACTTGTGGAGCTGGACCTTGGATATTCCGCGGTGGAGATGATCTATAATCCACAAACCATGGACAATATTTATAGTAGAGCCCACGGCGGGGTTATTTTTGGCTTAATCGACGAAGCATTTGAGGCGGCCGGTCAGACAGAAGGGACGGTAGCCGTAGCTTTAAACGTGAGCGTAACCTATGTGTCCAGCCCCAAACCGGGGAAGCGTTTGCGGGCCGAAGCCCGGCAAGTCAGCCGGACCAAGAAGACAGCCGGCTTTGATATCAAGGTAACGGATAAGGATGGACAGTTGATCGCCACATGCCAAGCTCTGGCCTATCGTACCGGCAAGCCCATACCCTTTCTGTGACACTTTTGTAAAAAGTCAATTTTTCGCTCCGCGAGGAAAAGACTTTTTACGAGTTTGTTTTGCTTTAGAGGTCCAGGAGTTAAAATACAATGCAACTCTCACAAAACGCACTAAAAATATTACAAAAAAGATATTTTGCCAAAGGTGAAACCTGGGAAAAATTGTGTGCCAGGGTAGCCCATAAAGTGGCAGGCGCCGAAGAAAAGCCTCAAGACCGTGCAACCTGGGAGAAAGAATATAAAAAGATTATGATGGAGCTGGATTTTTTACCCAACAGCCCCACGTTGCGAAATTTTGGCAGAAATCAAGGGTGTGGAAGCGCCTGTTTTGTTCTTCCGGTGGAAGATAGTCGGCGAAGTATTTTTAAAACACTGTCTGACGCCGTGGATGTGCAGGCCTACGGAGGTGGAACAGGGATGAGCTTCTCAAGCCTTCGTCCCAAAGGAGACGGGATTGCTTCCACCGGAGGAACGGCTTCGGGCCCGCTCTCTTTCATAGAAATTTTTGATTTCACAATCGGAGATATCATAAAACAAGGAGGCACCCGCGATGGCGCCAATATGGGAATCCTTCGGGTTGATCATCCAGATATTGAGAGCTTCTTAACCGCCAAGATTCTGGAGGGAGAGCTGAAAAATTTCAATTTGTCTGTGGGCATCACCGATGCCTTTATGAACGCTGTTGAGAATGACAGGGATTATAATCTGGTGTTTAATGACAAGATTTACAACGCCCTTTCTGCACGCGAAATTTGGGAAACAATTATTGACGGCGCCTGGAAAAACGGAGAGCCGGGTATCGTCTTTTTAGATACCATTAACAAAAACAATCCCCTGCGTCCCATGGGTGAAATTGAGGCCACAAACCCCTGTGGAGAGCAGCCGCTTTTGCCTTACTGTTCCTGTAACCTTGGATCCATAAATCTTTCCCGGATGGTCAGTGGTGGTTGGGTTAAAGAAAAAGCAAAAATTGATTGGGAAAAACTTCGTAAAACCGTTCAGATCGGCGTACGTTTCCTCGATTCGGTAATCACGGTAAATAATTATCCTATTGTAGAAATTGAAGAAATGACCTTAAAAACCAGACAGATCGGCCTGGGAATCATGGGCTTTGCCGATATGTGCATCAAGCTTCACATTCGATACGGATCCGATGAGTCTGTGAATCTGGCAAAAGAAATAATGGCCTTTATTTACGATATTGCCAATGAAACTTCCATTGGGATAGGCAAAGAAAAAGGTGTGGCGCCGGTCTATGATGAATATGAGTTTTCCGTTCCCAAAAGACGCAATGGCACGCTGACAACCGTTGCTCCCACAGGTACGCTCTCACTGATTGCCAATTGTTCATCGGGGTGTGAACCGAACTTTGCATTTAGCTATACCAAGGAGTGCCTGGAGGGAGAAAGGCTTGACATGGTTCCCGATGTAGTCCGGGAATGGTGTGCAAAGAAGGGAACTGAGTCTTTGCCCGAATTTTTTGTCACTACAAATGATGTTTCCATTGAGGAACACATTATGATACAGGCTGCATTTCAGAACAACGGCGTTGATTCAGGCGTCTCAAAAACGATCAATGCACCATACCATATCGATAAATCCGAGATTTCCCAAGCCTTTTTCAAAGCATGGAAAATGGGGTGCAAGGGGATCACATTTTACCGGGAAGGTTCCCGTGATGTCCAGGCCTTATATACAAAAAAGGAAAAGGTAGAACCTGAAAAAACAGCTAAATTAGATAGAGGAGAACTCAAGCATCGTCCCAGGGCGACCACCGGACCAAGTCTCAAAATGAAAACCGCCTGCGGCAAACTCTATGTTGATCCTCATTTTGACAAAGACGGAGTGGTCGAAGTTTTTATCAGAACCGTAGGCGGCGGCTGCGCTGCAAACACCAAGGCGCTGGGTGTGCTTTTGTCTTACTGTCTTAGGGCCGGTGTATCTACTGAAAAGATAATCCGTTCCATGAAATCTATCCATTGCCCTGCTTGTACAAAGGCAATTTCCTCAGGAAAAGATGTGGAAGTAAACAGTTGTGCGGCTGGAATGGGCAAAGCCCTTGAAGTTGCCATAGAAAATGCGGACTTGTACCGTGAAGTCGCAAAACGGATTGAAGATGCAGACATTCATTTTACCGAACATAATGCAGCAAAAATCAAAGATATTTGCTGTCCTGATTGCGGTGCACCGGTTCACCGGGCTGAAGGCTGTATGGTTTGCTCCAACATGGAATGTGGGTGGACCCGGTGCTAGCCTGATTTTTTCTTATCAAACCCATAACGGCTATATTCAGGGCCACGTCATTTAAACAGGTAATTGCCTGGAATAAATAAAATTACTCGCTTACGAAAATCATGAAAATTCCAAGCACCAAAATACAAATCTTTTACCCTGTTAAATAATGCTTCGCATTAAATCTACGATTTATTTAACAGGGCAGGCAAATATCAATGACCGAAATTCAAAATTCAAAACAGATTGAATGACGGCGAGACATCCAATAACTGATTGAAATGTTTTGGTCATTGGAATTTGTAATTTTGATATTGTTTGTAATTTGAGTATTGTGATTTGTGATTTTAGTACCGTATCCGGGAAATTAAATCGCTTCTATCTGAATCAGTTAGAGTTGCCTTTGACGTTTACCTGCGGCTATATTTTTCTCGGTTGACATATAACCGACTTTTATCTATAGTAATCTCTGTCCGAAAATCTTTTTTTTACTTTCCTTATTCCTATTTCAATCTTTAATTTTCTA
>JBARSG010000287.1:0-18789 GCA_049644625.1 Desulfobacterales bacterium
AGAAAAGAAAAAACCGAAAAAATCTTCCACCGGTTCGGAGCAAAGATACTTTTTAAGTCTGGCGGAGGATCTTTCCCGTCGCTTTGGAACCAAGGTTCAAATCAAACGGCACGGGAAAAAGGGCAGGATTGAAATTACGTTTTACAACAATGATGACCTTGATCGGGTGCTAACACTTCTGAAGCAGATATAACAAGTTATAAAATCGCTTCGCGATTTTATGCAACGCGGCTACGCCGCTTAAAAAAAGGAAATTCCTATACTATTAAGTTCATGTCTATTCATATCCTAATCGACGGCTACAATCTGATTCGCCGTTCCAGTTCGCTAAGCACACTTGATCAACGGGATATTCAACTCGGCAGGGAAGCCCTTCTTCATACCCTTGCAGCATACAAAAAGATAAAACGCCACATGATTACGGTAGTTTTTGATGGAACCCATGCACCTCCTCTTTTACAGCACAAAGATCGAGTAAAAGGGATCAAGATTAAATTTTCCCGCAATGGAGAAACCGCCGATACCGTAATTAAAAAAATTGCAGCCAGGGAAAAAGAAAAAGCGCTGGTCGTGAGCTCCGACCTGGATGTTGTCAATTTCGCGGCTTCCCAGGGAGCAGCCACCATAAGCTCTCCCGCGTTTGAAGAAAGGATCACAATGGCTGTTTATATGGATACAAAGGGAATTGTGGACCAAACCCAGGACGGATGGGTCCCCACCACAAAAAAGAAAGGTCCCAGCAGACGACTTTCAAAAAGGAAACGACGGAACCGGGTTAAAATTAAAAAACTTTAGTTTCAGAATAGACGGCCTGTCGTTTTTATTGACGACGGTATCATTATCTGGTACTCACTCAACGATTCTGAATATTTTGAAATATAGCCCTGATAGTTCACCACATGAATAAAACAAACAAAAAATTAGACCTGCAGCGGATCTGCGTAATAGACGGACAGGGCGGGGGTATCGGAAGCGCAGTAATAAAAAAGCTCAAAGACCTGTTTGGGGAAACCGTCGAAATTATCGCCTTAGGCACCAATGCCATTGCAACGTCTCAGATGCTTAAATCCAAAGCCAATCGTGGGGCCTCCGGAGAAAATGCAATTGTTCAGACCGTCGGAAAGGTCGATATTATCATTGGTACGGTAGGTATTATAATGGCGCACGCCATGATGGGAGAAGTGACACCGAAAATGGCGGAGGCAGTGACAAGCAGCCGGGCAAAAAAACTGCTTATACCGCTTACCCAGGAAAATCTTGAAATTGTAGGAATAGCTTCAATTCCGCTTCCCCATCTTATCGAGGCGCTTATTCAGGAAAATTTAAAAAACTTTTTTGAGCCACCCGAAGACGGATAATGCGGAACTAAAAAAAATAGCAACAATTTAATTCTTTGAAACAAATCGACTTCAAACAAGGGATAATATCTTTTACAAGAAATAAAATTGTCCTGAAAATACTTAAATACAAAAAAGGAAAGAATATAATGTGTGAAGCAAATGCATATCTGATTCAAAAAGATGAAAAAAAGCTGGTTATGGAGGCTGTTGATACGGTCGAACCTGAAGGTGACGGCATTAGACTCGTAAGTATATTTGGAGATCAGAAATTTCTAAAGGCCCACATCCATTCACTGGCCCTTGTGGACCACAATATCTTTCTTAAAGAATAAAATAGGTGTCTCAAATTAACTTCGCTGTATTCAGCAAACGGACTAATGGAGTAATGCCTTTCTGTGCAGTGCACCTGTCTGCGTGCGGACAGGCACAGGTAGGCGCATAACAGAGGGTTAAGGAAATTTTGGACACGTAACATAGTGTAGATGAAAATACTTTTAGCCAAGACCGCCGGTTTCTGCATGGGAGTACGCAGAGCCGTTGAAATGGTCCTAGATGCACCGAGCAAATACGAAAATCCTATTTGCACTTATGGACCTCTTATCCACAATCCTCAGGTTCTGAACCTTTTGGAAGAAAAAGGGATATCTGTCTTAAATAATATCCCCGACCACGGATCCGGTACGGTCCTGATCAGGGCCCACGGCGTTCCTCCCGAAACCAAGAAAGATCTTGAAAAGAGCGGTTTCAAAATTATTGATTCCACCTGCCCGAGGGTTATCAAAGTCCAGACCATCATCCGGAAACATGCAAAACAAGATTATGTCTGCATCATTATCGGTGACAAGGATCATCCGGAGGTCATCGGTTTGCTCGGTTACGCAGGGGAAAAAGGGTATGCTGTCGACAATATAAACGACCTTGATTCCCTCCCACCCTTTGACAGGGCTATTATTGTTGCACAGACCACCCAGAACACGCTTTTTTTTGAAAAAGTAAAAAACTGGGCGATCCAAAAATTCCCCCACTATAAGATCTTTGATACTATTTGTGATTCAACAGCCCGTCGCCAGGCCGAGGTCCATCGCTTGGCCAATTCAGCAGATGCCGTTATTGTTGTGGGAGGCCATAACAGCGGGAATACCCAGCGGCTTGCCGAAATTGCACGGCAAACCGGAAAACCGACGTATCATATTGAAACAGAATCTGAACTCGATTTAGACGCACTTTCTTCAATCCGGCACATAGGAATAACCGCCGGCGCTTCCACCCCGAACTGGATAATAAAAAGAATCTATAGAACGCTGGAAACCATTCCTTTTACAAAAGGAAAAAGCTGGCGCAGTATCATTTTTGCCATTCAGCGCTCACTTCTTCTCACAAATATCTATGTGGCTATGGGAGCCGGATGTCTGTGCTATGCCTGCACAAAACTCCAGGAGATTACCAACTATTTGCCGAATGTCCTTATGGCCATGCTTTATGTCCAGTCCATGCATATTCTCAACAATCTTATCGGCACAAAGGCAGACCGATACAATGATCCTGACAGATCCTCTTTTTATAACAGAAAGAAGGTTCTGCTTATGCTTCTTGCTTTCTTCGCAGGCGGCGCCGGACTGTTGACTGCTTATTCAATGGGACCTGTCCCTTTTTTGGTTCTTTTCGTTATGAGCATAATGGGCCTGTCTTACAATTTAAGACTTCTGCCGGAACGTTTTTCCCACGGCAAGTACCGGAGAATAAGGGATGTCCCGGGATCAAAAACAATTTTGATTGCAATGGCATGGGGAATCGTTACCGCGGCATTGCCCTCCCTGTCTGTATCGGAACATATTGGTCTGAGTACCGTATTGGTATTTTTCTGGTCCATAAGCCTTGTCTTTGTGAGAACTGCATTTTTTGATATTCTTGATATGCAGGGAGACCGTATTGTGGGTAAAGAGACGATCCCTATACTGATGGGGGAAAAGCGAGCTATGCGCCTTTTAAAAACCATACTGATAATAAATATCAGTATTTTGCTTGTATCCAGCACATTTCATTTTATTTCAACCCTTGGATTTGCACTTGCAATCTGTCCGGTTTTTATCTTTATTGTCCTTTCAGCCCATGAATTGGGCTATATGCTTCCCGGCACAAGGCTGGAGTTTCTGGTTGAAACTAACTTCATCACGGCAGGTATTATTACGCTTATCTGGTCTTTTTTTAACTGGCGGTTTGTCCAAACGTGCATTTGACGTTAAAAAAAAATTGACTTGTCAATCGGTTTATTTCCAAATTGCGGGTTCCGTACCCTCAAAAAGTCTTTTGATATTATCTTTATGGCGAAAATAGATTACTACCGCTGTTACAACAGCGCATCCTGTCAGGACACCGGATCCGGTTGCCTGCCAAACCGCAACGGGAAGGACAGCGGCTGCGGCAAGTGATGCCACCGCAACAATGTTAAGCCAGCAAACAAACATGATAAAAACCAGAGTCACAACCACAAATGCCATGGGTGAAATTACAGCAAAGCACCCTGCAGCAGTTGCAACCCCCTTGCCTCCTTTTTTAAATCTCATGTAAACAGGATAAAGGTGACCTGAAAAAGCAGCAAGCGACACAAGTGAAATGTAAATTTCACCCCACAAGCTGTTCGGAGTTGTCAGTACTACCGCAATCCATACCGGAATAGCCCCTTTAAGCATATCTCCAATAAGTGTCAGAACTCCGAGAGTCGGCCCTGCGATACGTCCAACATTGGTCGCACCGATGTTTCCGCTCCCCTCACACCGGATATCTACGGAAGTAAACAGCCGGGTCAAAACAATACCCCAGGGGATGGAGCCGAGCGCATAGGCGAAAACAGGCAGCACCAAAAACTTTATCATTTAAACAACTCCATGTGGTTATTTTGATGAAAACATATCGGATACATGGTACAAGATACGTTCAAGGTTTAGGGTTTAAGATTTATTTATCATAAAATTATTGAGGGTATTATAGCATCATATACAATAATTTCAAGATTAATGAGTTCGTAACAACTCGAAAGGATAGCTATTTTACGTGCAACCCGTAAAAATGCCCATAGAAGATATTTTAGATCTTCATACCTTTAAACCCAAAGACATACCGGATCTTCTTGTCGATTATTTTGAAGCTTGCATTGACGAAGGTATCTACTCTGTACGAATTGTTCATGGAAAGGGCCGAGGGATTTTGAAAAAGCGGGTTCAGGGGCTTTTTAAAAAAAATCTCATGGTAAAATCTTTCCAAGATGCGCCCTCGGAAGCCGGAGGCTGGGGCGCTACCCTGGTGGAACTCAAAAGTAAATAGGACGCAGTTTTTCCGAATAGGTCTTAAAAAAACAACTATGTTGTCAGACGTACAAAAAGAAGAAATACGCCGGTTTGCCGACCGGATCACGCCCAAAAGCTGGAATGTGGTGCTGCTGCCGGAGGATGAAATCAAAGAGCCGGGTATTTTAAATATCCTTATCAGTATTCAGAAACCGGAAAGTGAAGTTTTCACAGATTATTTCGGGAATAAATGCTACCCGTGTGAAAGCAAGGATGGTATCAAATATTTTGAAAACAGACATGGTGACGTTTTTTTAAAAAATCAGGTCAAGCCTGCCCTTGGCATGGTGTCAGGACGTATGGTTTTTAAAGACCTGAAAGCACACGTGACAGACCGTAAGGGTAAAGTGGCCAAAATTACAATTAAATTATGGCCTTACCTCGGAGACTGGAAGGGAACGCTGATTCACGAGCTGGCACATGTTGCGGTTTACAGATATAAAGCTTTTAAAACCAGAGAGTATAGGAAAAAAGCCCTTTTCAAAAACCCCTGGGACATTGACACCAAAACGCTTTTTATTCGCAAAACATTACTGCGTGAAGGCCACCATGGCTCTGCATTCCAGAGAGCGTTTTCTACTCTTGCAAAAAGAGCCATCCGGGAATTCGGCGCTGAAATACCCTCCGATGATATATTTTGGATAACTGTTCGATATGAACTGAAAAAATATAAATAAAGAAGAAAACATTAAAGTTTTGAATTGAGAATGCAAATTTTAAGTGTTACCTGAATTACCCAATATGTAAAAAATGTAACATAAACTATGGTATTTATTTCACAATATTATTTTAAGTTTCTTTTCATTTAAGATAACTTATTGAAATTTAACGGTGGTAAAAAATTGTCCGGTTCTGCATAGTTTTTGCATACATTATTTAGGATAAATTCAATCAAAGTTTCCAGGAAAAAGCCAAACCTTTTGCAATACATTGCGAGCCAGCCCAAAAAATAGACTGTATTAATCATGACCCAAGTATTACCTGATAATGGAGGACGGCGAAGCGGACTGGACCGGCGGGAATTTGCGTATACTTCTTACATACCCGAGCGTAGATCTGGCAAAGAAAGGAGAAGCGGACTCGATAGAAGGTTAAAGCCGAGAACTTCGCAACAATCATAATTATTAACCCGGTATTTCGGATGGCAAAGGCAGCGCCTGTAAAGGCACTGCTTTTTTATTTGACAAAACCTATAAACTTACTGTATATAGTTTTTAAATTTAAGAATCCTACCATATATAGTAGCATACAAGGGTAAAATCAAGCTTGCCAACAAGAGGTCAAAATTAGGGGTTTTCAGATGTGTGCTTATCCTTATCTTCAAAAAGAGCGCCGAAGTGGAGAAAAAAGACGTAAAAGCCGGGTGCCGGTGGGTATCACTTTTGAATTGATCGATCGCAGGCAGGCCAATAGTGCCGACTATACAGGACCTGAAAGACGAAGTGGTATGGACAGGAGAGGCCTGTTATGGGACAGAAGAAAACCCAAAGTGTCTTGCTACTGCTAAAGGGTCAATGGCCTCGTTCCCTGAAAAATGCTTCTTTAAAGCTGAAGCCCCAATATTTTCAAAAGTCTAGACAGTTACAATATTATTAATTTTCTGAAAAACTTTATATAGTCCTTGTGTGCCCAAGTTTTCATATCCGAGAGAAGTTGCAGCGATGTAGAACTGGTGCACAAGAAACAAGCCCGGAAGCACCGAATTCATTTTTTTTGCCTCGTCCAAAGCAATTCCCATATCTTTAAAAAATGCCTAATGCCCCATTGCTTATGCGTTACCTCCAATGCCTAGCCTGCGCATAAGCGGTTCCATGGTAATTCCCTGCACCACCAGCGAAAAGAATACGCATCCAAACCCTGCCACCAGTAATACCGGGCGCCACGTTTCCAGAACACCTTTATCAGGCAGTTGAAGCAGCAGAGCAATCGGTATTGAACCCCTCAAACCTCCCCAGAATAGAATATGCTTCCATATAGGCGGTCGCTTTTTACCCACCTGATTCAGCAACCAGTAGAAACTGTAAGAAACCGCCGCACGTCCTATCAACATCGCCGCAATTGCAACAAACACTGTCATCCACATAATATTTGCCGGCACTTCGCGCAATTCCAGACCGATCAATATAAACAGCAGCGAATTGATCAAAAAGTCTATGGATTCAAAAAATGTTTCGACCGTCCTGGTCGTCTTTTCGCTCATGGAAAGTCGACGGCCATAGTTTCCGATCATCAGTCCGGCCATCACAGTGGCAATGACGCCCGAAAAATGTATGACTTCCGCCAACCAGAATGACCCGTAAGCCAAAACAAGACAAAGCGTGTTTTCCAGCAGATGATCTTCCAGATGACGCATGATCTTAAACACGATCCATCCAAGTACTGCCCCCAACACCAGGCCGCCGACAGAAACCTTGACAAATTCATATATGGCTTGACCGAATCCAAATCCCTGACCGCTCAACACAGCCTTCAGCAGAATCGTGAATAACACGACTCCGGTTGCATCATTAAATAGCGCTTCACCTTCCACCAGTGTTTTCAAATCATCTGGCGCACCCACCTCTTTAAACAACGCCAGTACACTCACAGGGTCTGTGGGTGAGATCAAGGCGCCAAAAAGTATCGCCACCATCATTGAACTGACACCACCCAACCAGCCAACAACACCGCCCACCATCAGGGTCGATACGATCACTCCCGGTACTGCAAAACACACGATAGGCCAGAACTGTTTCAACAAAGAGTTCAGGTTCATGTGAAACGCTCCTTGAAAAAGCAACGGCGGCAAAAACACGAAAAATATTAACTCATGCCCAAAACCCGTCTCCTCAATCTTCGGCCCAATCCCCAACACGCCGATCACCAGTCCCACCAACGTCAGAAAGATTGTATACGGTAAATGCGTTACCATCTTGCTGACAATCGCGACGACGCATGCCAACAGCAATAACCCGATATATATTCCAACCGCATGCTCAATCATTCTGACAACGCCTTCTGAAAATATGCTTATAATTTTTTGAATTTATTAAAGATGTTGAATCATTGTTATAAAAATATCAAAACCCAAGGAAATTTCCATACAGTCAATTAAAATAACAATTTATTGAAAAAATGTAAATGATGGGTATCAAATTTAAGAACTGTAATCTGATCGAAGCTTCCTGTAGCTTATCGGGGCAAACAGCCGGAGATCTGTTTTGATTATGTGAGATTTGATGAACTGGCCTCACCGCACTCAGAAAAGAGGTTTATCTTCGATTCAAATCGGACACAATTTCGGGTACAATCTGGGATTTAAACGAAAAAAGGGCTAACCAGGATGTTGGCTAACCCCTTGATATTATTGGTGCCGAGGGACAGAATCGAACTGCCGACACGGGGATTTTCAGTCCCCTGCTCTACCGACTGAGCTACCTCGGCTTATTAAAATTAAGCTAATATTGCTATTAGACGCACTGTTTTTTGTCAAGATTTTTTTGACTCATATCTCCAAAAACATACTGCAACAAAACTGATGCTGCAATGGTTGCGGTTTCGGCTCTCAAGATACGGGGTCCAAGTGCGGCGGTAACAAATCCCCGGTTCCTGGCAATTTCGATCTCCCGGGAGGTCAACCCTCCCTCCGGACCCAGCACGGCAAAAATTGTATTAATTTGCCGGTCGGGTTTCGGCAATTCGGAATTGACTAATTTAAACTCACTTTCCCAAAAAACGATTTTTAAGTCGAAAGACTCTCCAAGATCCAGCATCTCTTCAAAGGATACGGTTTCACCGATTTCTATAATACGGCCGCGTTTGCACTGCTTAATAGCTTCTTTTGCAATTTTTTTCCACCGTTGGGTACGGGTTGAGATTTGTTTTTTATCGGGTCTGGAAACGGATCGTTCGGCAAAAAAAGGGATCCATTTTGTTATTCCGAGTTCGGTAAGCTGCCGGACAAGACCGTCCATTTTCTTTTCTTTTAAAAACGCCTGGGCAATAACAATTTGAACCGGTGACTCGGCGGTTGAAGGAAAGCTGTCTGTTATGGATACGTTTATGCTTTCTGGAGAAAAAGCGATGATTTCAGCCCGGTATTCAAACCCTCTCCCGTCATAAAGGCCTATCTTATCGCCCGGTTTAAGCCGCAACACGGTTTTTATGTGCCGGGCATCAGAACCGGTAATAATTGATGTTGAACCGGAAATTTTCGATGGTTCGATAAAAAAATACCGCATACTCCCCTTTATAATTCAGCCAGGCATATTGTAAATCATTTTTTTGCTAAACCGATTGCTCTTCCATGTTAATCCAAATCAAAAGCGAATTTTGCAAAAAATCAAATATCTTGACACACTGTATGCCCTGTGGTAAATTTTTTTCCGATTATAGGGTGTTTGTTTATAATGTACGGCACGTTATGGTAAACAGGGGGTTGATATGACAGACAATAATGATCCCGACAAGAAAATTGAAGGTGCAGAATCCGCAGAAGACGAAGAAATTATCGAACTCAAAGAAGAAGCCAATGATATGGCTCAAGATGACGAAGAAATTATCGACCTTCTGGAGGCGGCCGATGAACCTGACGTGGAAGTTATAAAGGAAGGCGTCGTCGCACAAGAAGCGGAATCATCAGAAGAGATCATAACATTAACCGAAGCAATGAGCGATACCCCCCAAGAAATAGAGGAAATCGGCGAGCCTATCCATATGACCGTGAACACCTCTCAGGAAGCAGAAGATCTTACTGATTTAAATGCAGATCTTTTAGAAGAACCTATTGTATTAGATGATGAATTGGGCGAGGAAGTAGCCACTGATCAGGCTCTGAGTGATGATTTTGTCGATTCACTGGGCATGGAACTCGACTCTAAAGAAGATGTTTCGGAGGATTTGCTTGAGTCTGAAAAGGTGTCGGATGCACAGATAGAAGCAGCTTTGGAGCGGGTTATAAAAAAAATGTTTTACGAAAAGATCGATGGTATTCTTGTCGAGGTCATTGAAAAAACGGTCACACGCGAAATAGAAAGATTAAAAAGTATCCTGCTCCAAGATGCGGCGGGAAACGAAAAATGATCGTTTCTTTTCACAATAATTACATTTTGCCTGATTAATCCGATCATAGCAAATAAATCGAATGGTAAAACAATCGGGGATTATTCAATAATCCCCTTTTCAATTTTTTACCTGTATCCGGATGCTGTGTGAGATATGCGCAACGTAAGAACTTAGGGGCTTCGCCCCAATTGGCCTCCGGCCCGTAGGGCCTACGCCCCGGAGGGAATAATGGAGTAATACGATATGAGTTCCGATCTCCTTAACAAAGGTTATGAACCCCATGATGTGGAAAAACGTTGGTACGATTTCTGGGAAAAAGAATTGCTGTTTGCGGCAAACGAGGAAAAAACCGATCAAAAATGCTATTCCATTGTAATCCCTCCGCCCAATGTCACCGGCGTTCTCCATATGGGTCACGCGCTAAATAATACATTGCAGGATATTCTCTGCCGATACCGGAGATTGCGTGGCGATAATGTTCTGTGGATGCCCGGTACTGACCATGCAGGAATCGCCACCCAGAATGTTGTGGAAAAAAAGCTCGCCGATGAGGGTATGGATCGCCATCAGGTGGGCAGGAAAAAGTTCATTGAGGCGGTTTGGGAATGGCGCAGTGAATATGGCAGCGCCATCATCAATCAACTGAAACGCCTTGGCGCTTCATGTGACTGGGAGCGTGAGCGCTTTACCATGGATGAGGGACTTTCAAGAGCCGTACGCAAGGTTTTTGTAAATCTGTACCACGAAGGTCTTATCTATCGCGGTAATTATATTATTAACTGGTGCCATCGCTGCCATACGGCACTTGCTGATCTTGAGGTCGAACATGAAGCGCATGAGGGTCATCTGTATCATGTGCGGTATCCTTTTACAGACGGAACAGGGGGTGTGGTTGTTGCAACCACCCGGCCTGAAACCATGTTGGGTGATACGGCCGTAGCAGTAAATCCAAACGATGAGCGTTACCAAGGTATCGAGTCCCTTCAGGTGATTCTTCCCCTTATGAACAGAACCATTCCAATCATTAAAGACAAATATGTGGACATGTCCTTTGGAACCGGAGCATTAAAGATTACGCCCGCTCATGACCCCAATGACTTTGAGATCGGAAACCACCATAATCTGGAACGTATAAAAGTTATCGGTGATGACGGCCGGATGACATCAGAAGCAGGCAAGTTCAAAGGTCTTGATCGATTCGAATGCAGGAAGGTCGTGGTTAACGCGCTTAAAGAAGAGGGGCTTCTTGAAAAAATCGAGCCGTACCAGCACAGCATCGGTCACTGTTACCGGTGTAAGACTATAATTGAACCTAATTTGTCAAAACAGTGGTTTATCCGGACAAAGCCCCTTGCAAAAAAAGCGATTGATGCCGTTAAGAACGGTGATACGAAGATCATTCCTGAAATATGGACCAAGACTTATTTTGAGTGGATGAACAACATTAAGGACTGGTGTATTTCTCGGCAGATATGGTGGGGACATCAGATTCCGGCATGGACCTGCAACACCTGTCAAGAAATAATTGTTGCCCTGGATACGCCGGCAACGTGTCCGGCGTGTGGCGGAACAGATCTTGTACAGGACACAGACGTACTGGATACCTGGTTCAGCTCCGCCCTGTGGCCTTTTTCAACCATGGGATGGCCGGATCAGACACCGCTGTTAAAATTGTTTTATCCCACATCTGTTCTTGTTACCGGTTTTGATATTCTCTTTTTCTGGGTCGCCAGAATGATGATGATGGGTATCCATTTCATGGAGGATGTGCCCTTTAAAGATGTTTATGTGCATGCTCTGGTTCGTGATGAAGCAGGCAAAAAAATGAGCAAGTCGACGGGAAATGTAATCGACCCCTTGAGCATTATTGACCGCTATGGAACCGATGCATTCCGCTTTACCCTGGCCGCTTTTGCAGCCCAGGGCAGAGATGTAAAGATGTCTGAGAAGCGCGTTGAAGGCTACCGTAATTTTATCAACAAGATCTGGAACGCCGCCCGTTTTGCCCTGACACACATAAATAAATACTATAAAAACATAACAACCGAACCGCTTTCCCTTGTGGACCGGTGGATTCTGTCCAGACTTTATCGTGCGAGCGGCAAAGTTTCCGAAGCGCTTGAAAGTTACCGGTTTAATGATGCGGCCGGGGTGCTTTACAATTTTGTATGGCATGAATTCTGTGACTGGTACCTTGAAGCCATTAAACCGACGTTGTACGGAAAAGAGGGACAGAACCGGCAACAAGCAACCCTGAGCGTGTTGTGGCGGGTTCTGCATGATACACTGGTTTTGCTTCATCCTTTTGTACCTTTTATTACAGAGGAAATCTGGCATAAACTTCCGGGCACACAAGGATCCATCATGAAAGCAGCATTTCCGTTATATGCCGAAAATGATAATAGCATACAACGGGATGAGGAAGCGGAATCAAATATGAGACTTATCTCAGGGATAATAACCGGCATCAGAAATATAAGGGGTGAGATGAACATTTCACCATCATTATCTTTGGCCGTTTCGGCCCAGTCCCAGGACGAATCAACAAAGAAAACCATACAACAGCACCGGGACATGATCATTAACCTTGCCAGACTTAAAGCTTTGTCTGTGGGAAATGCGGTTGAAAGACCAAAGTCCGCGGCAACGGCTGTTGTGAGTGATGCTACGATTTTTGTTTCATTAGAAGGAATTGTCGATTTTGCAAAGGAGATTGAACGGCTTGAAAAGGAAATCAATAAATTGACAAATGAATCGGCCACGGTTTCAAAGAAACTGAACAATGAAGATTTTCTCAGCAAGGCCCCCGCACCGGTGGTGGAAAAAGTAAAAACAAAACACGATCTTCTTGTTGAAAAACAGCAAAAATTGCTGTCCAATTTGAATAAAATTAAAGAGCTTGAAGCCTAAAGGTAACCCGAGTCTATCATGAACTCAACACAGCATCTAATAAAAATAGCCCTGAAAGAAGACATCGGTTCAGGAGATATTACAACGGATAATCTCGTGGATCCCGACCTTGAAGGCAAAGGCGTCATCATCGCCAAAGAACCTTTTGTCCTTGCAGGCCTTGATGTGGCCTGTCAGGTTTTTAAGCACCTTGACGCTAAAGTTATCGTTGTATCTGTGCATATTGATGGCAATCTTGTAAAAGAAGGTGAAACCATAGCAACCGTTGAGGGTAAACTCCGCGCGCTGCTTTCGGGTGAGAGAACCGCCTTGAATTTTCTTCAGCGTCTTTCGGGCATCGCTACCTGTGTGCGTTCGTATGTGGATGAACTTAAAAATAAACGGGTGCGCCTTGTGGATACCCGCAAGACCGCACCCGGTTGGCGTGTATTAGAAAAATATGCCGTTAGAGTGGGCGGAGCCTATAACCACAGGATGGGGCTATATGACGGTGTTTTGATCAAGGATAATCACATTGCTGCCTGTGGAGGTATAAAAAAGGCTGTTGACCGTATCCGCACCAAGGTATCCCATCTTGTCAAAATTGAGGTGGAGGTATCCACTCCGGGCCAGGTCAATGACGCTCTTAACGCCGGTGCAGATGTTATCATGCTCGACAATATGGACATAGAACAGATAAAAGAGGCCGCAGCCTTTATTAATGGAAGGGCAGTTGTTGAAGTTTCAGGCAGTGTAACCAAAAACGTTCTTAATTCCCTGGCAGATGCCGGAGTAGATATTATATCCGTAGGGGCGCTGACCCATTCTGCAAGATGCGTGGATATGAGTATGCGAATCGAGACGGCTGATTAGATTATATGATACCCATACGTGATACAGTACCTTCTAAAAATTATCCGGTTGTCAACAATACAATCATTGGTATCAACGTGGTTGCCTATCTGGTACAGACAACTATGGTTCCGGATTTAAATCGTTTTGTCTATATTTATGGTCTTGTCCCCGCCCGCTATTCGATCCCCCAAATTACATCTTATTTTACTACGAGCCAGCAGCTTTTCTCTTTGCTCTCTTTCATGTTTCTCCACGGCGGATTCTGGCATCTTCTGGGTAATATGTGGTCGCTTTACATCTTTGGCGACAATATCGAAGATCGCCTCGGGCCACTTCGTTATTTGGTTTTTTACCTGCTTTGCGGAATTACATCCGGTCTTTCCCATCTTATCATTAATCTTCATTCCAATATACCTACCATAGGAGCCAGCGGGGCTATCGCCGGCGTTATGGGCGCTTATTTGATTCTTTATCCCAATGCAAAGATATTAACACTGATTCCCATTATCTTTATCCCCTGGTTTATTGAAATTCCGGCGTTCTTTTTTCTCGGTCTCTGGTTTGTTATCCAGTTTATTAGTGCTGCGGGAAGCCACGGGGGCATTGGCGGTATTGCCTGGTGGGCCCACATCAGCGGTTTTATCTTCGGTATTATTTTTTTAAAGATTTTCCTTGCCTTGCCCGGGACCGGTGTAAGCGATCAAATGCGCAAGGTGACCGCAAAAAGAAAAACGCACCGCCTGCAGGTTATCAAGCCCGTGGGTCCCGGAAAAGATCCCCACCTCTATGGGATGATAACCATCACCTCATTTGAGGCCCTTACCGGGACGCTTAAGCTGGTAAATATCCCCTGGGGATTTCAAAAACGGCTGGTAAGAGTAACCGTCCCTGCCGGCGTGCAAGCAGGGAGCAAGCTCCGGCTGAAAGGGTTGGGCAAAATAACACCCGATGGTCACCGGGGGGATTTGTATCTTAAAGTGGCTATTGCGTGAGTGATTCCATAGTTCCCCGTGGTTAACCAAAATACCAGGCTATAAATCTCGATCCGAAAAATACATAAGCAATTGCACCGATAGACAGAAAAGGGCCGAAGGGGATAGCGAACTTCATATTCTTGTTTTTGATCAGCATCATTGTTATGCCTACGCATGAACCGATAACCGATGACGCAAAAATAGTAAAAATCACCCCTTTCCAGCCGATAATGGTTCCAATCATTGCCAGAAGTTTGATATCACCGCCCCCCATTCCATCTCTGTGGGCAATCAGGTTATATGCCCATGCAACAAACCAAAGACTACCCCCTCCGATAAGCAAGCCGAGTGCCGAAGCTTTTAACGTTATTGTCGGCAATGCAAAAGAGGCAATCAGGCCCATGGGGATTCCGGGGAGAGTGATGATATCCGGTATGATTTGGTGATCAAGATCAATAAATGTTATTACAATTAGTGATGAAATAAAAGCAAAGTATACCAAACTTTCCAGGGACAGACCAAACTTAAAAAGCAGAGCCACCGCAACAATTCCGTTCATCAGTTCAACCAGGGGATAGCGAAAAGATATCGGTGCATTACAATTGCGACATCTGCCTTTAAGCCAGATATAACTTAAAACAGGAACATTGTCATAAAATCGAATGCGGCGGCTGCAGCTTGGACAGATTGAATGTGAAGGGTTTGCAATAGATTTTGAGGTTGGCAGCCTGTAAATACAGACATTTAAAAAACTTCCGATGCACATACCAAATATGAAAATGATACTCACGGTGAAAAAATTAAACATGTTTTGTATGGCGTCCTCTTGAATTTATGATTGGATAATAGTAAGTAACATCGATGTTTCACATATCTGACAAATATAATATTCCTGTTTATATATATAGATGCTGTTCGTGTCAAAACAAGTTTTGGTGTATCAATTTAGCCCATTTAAAAACGGGTGGTGTAAGCATATGGGATTAAAGGTATAAAAAATCATACACTCTATTTTCATTCCGCCGGACAAGGCAAAAAACTCGATATGCTGAAAAAGAACAATTTGGTCTCTTTTGAATTCGATATTGACTATGAACCCATAAAATCGGATAAAGCATGTAACTGGCTAATGAGCACCATGGTTTCATGGAGAGGTTCTTTCAACGGTTAAAAAAAATATGGTGAAAAGAGGTAAATGCTATGAGTATTAATGTGGTCGCAAAAATTGATTATCTTGTAACGGTAAAACATGTGCTTGCAAGCGTTTTTGACAAAACCGGTCTTGAAGCGTTCATACCTGAACTGCTGAAGATAAATCCTGAGATAAAGATTTTTTCAACAGGAGGTACTTACAAGAGAATAAAAGAGATCCTCGGCGAGAAAGCTGAATCCTGCCTTACCCAGGTTTCGAGTTATACCGGCCAGCCGGAAACCCAGGGCGGTCTTGTAAAGACACTTGATTTTAAAATATATCTCGGCCTGCTAACCGAAACATACAATGACGCCCATAATGATGATATAAAACGAACGGGTTCCGTTCATATCGATATGGTTATCGGCAATCTGTATCCTTTTAAGGATACGATCTCACAACCCGACGTAACCGTTGAACAGGCTCGGGGAAATATCGATATCGGAGGGCCATGTATGATAAGGGCCTCGGCCAAAAATTATCTGCGGGTGGCATCTGTTGTTGACCCGTCTGACTATGAATCGATTCTATCGGAGATGAAAGCAAATAAAGGGGCCATATCGCTGGAACTTCGCTACCGGCTGGCACAAAAGGCGTTTGAATATACCGCCGTCTACGACCGAACTATCGCCGACTTTTTGGGCTCCAGAGCCATTGAGGATGTAATGGAATGTTATACATATTAAAAGACAAAATTATCTCTATCTCTCACAGAGTACGCAGGGAATCTGAGTTTTACAGAATTCCTGAAAGGGAGATTCTGTAACATGCATTCAAAGGGATAGGGCGAGAGATTAAAAACATGCGCTTCTAAAAAAGGAGAAAACAATGACACAAGATCTGAAAAAAATGTACCGAACGATAATGAATGACCACTTTCCTCCCAATATGGAAATCAGTTTTGTGGATCAGGATAAAAGGCAAACTCTGTTTTATGAAAAAGTTGCCTGGACCATCGATAACATCCAAAAAGGGTTAAGATACGGCGAAAATCCCGGTCAGGAAGCAGCACTTTACAAGTTGGCAAACGGAAACCTGATTCTGGGAGAGACCGAAACCATTCAGCCGGGCCAATATCTGGCTTCAGATATTGAGCTGTTGCAGTCCGGAAAGCATCCCGGAAAAACCAATCTGACCGATGCGGACAATTCCTTGAACATCCTGAGATATTTTGTGGATAAACCAACGGTAGTCATCGTCAAGCACAACAATCCATGCGGTGTTGCCAGATCTGATACATTGGTGGACGCATATCAAAAGGCAAACATTGCCGACCGGGTGGCGGCATTCGGGGGATGCATTGCAGTCAACAGAGCTGTTGACCGGGCAACGGCTCAAGCCATTACCGAACAATACGCCGAAGTTGTCGTTGCTCCTGATTTTGAAGAAGGGATCATGGATATTTTTGCCAAGAAAAAAAATCTCCGGATCATCCGTATTGGAAATATTGACCGGTTGCAAACATTTGTGGGGAAAAGATGTGTGGAATTCAAAAGCTTGATAGACGGCGGCATTATCGCCCAGTGGTCTTTTGTTCCTGCCGCTCGCACTAAGGCGGATCTAAAACTTGCCGAATGCGAATATAAGGGCAAGCACTACCGGATCAACCGGGCGCCCACCGAACAGGAATACGAAAACATGCTCTTTGGCTGGCTTGTGGAATCAGGGGTTACATCAAATTCGGTCATTTACGTTAAAGATCAAGTAACCGTGGGCATCGGAACCGGTGAGCAGGACCGGGTGGGGGTTGCAGAAATTGCAAGAGACAAGGCCTATCGAAAGCTGGCAGACCGTTACTGCTTTGAAATGCATGGTATTCCCTATAACGATCTGAAAGATAAAGATAAAAAAGCGGAAATTGATGATAAGGTTTCAAATGAAAAAGGCGGGCTGATTGGCGCTGCCATGGTCAGTGATGCCTTTTTTCCGTTTAGAGACGGGGTGGATGTGGGGCTCCGGGAAGGGGTTGCCTCCGTAATTCAGCCGGGCGGATCAGAAAATGACTACCAGTCCATCGAGGCCTGCAATGAGGTCGGCGCTACAATGGTCTATACCGGGCAGAGGAGTTTCAAACATTAAAGGATTGTTAAGGGCCTGAGGAAAAATATGGAAAGGTTTACCTATTTTCAGGCATATTTCGAGTTTTCGTAACACAGCCTGGCGGGACGCATGGGCATCCAAAATGTGAAGTTATTTTTGAGTCAGCCCTTAGTGACTACCTTAAGTTTCTCATTCAAAGTTTTCACTGGCGGAATTACCGGAGGCTGGTAGATCATGTAACTTTGTATTGGATAGCGAGTCCCTTTTTTATGCGTTTTTTCCAAACCATCCACAAGCAACTCAAGATCTTTTGCCGGAAACGTAAAAAACATCTCACACTCGTCAGTTCCTGCAAGGATCCGTTCGCCTCGTCCGGGGTGAACCAAGGCAGGTTTTCCTGACAAGTAGGGTTTTATCGAGGAAAGGCAGGAAATGCCAAAGCCTGTGGTCGATGATTCGATCAACTCCCCTGAATGATAAAGGAAACCGGATGTCAAACGGGCCATCTGGGCGGGTGTTCCATAGATCACAACCAGATCAGGATCAACGGGCGCTTTATCCAGAGGGAACATAGCAATTCCTTTTATTTTTCCTGCCGGAATCGGATCCAGCTGTTCGGTTACTCTTTGAGCGAGTTCAATATTATCAAAGTAGCCCATATCTAAAAAGTATTTTGCCAAATCATTCCGATCTTCAAGTTTTTTCAATCCTAACGCCGCAAGACACGGGGAGCAGTTTATGTCTTCTGGCAATACGCCTGCAAATCTCCCCCACCGTCTTGCAAGAGTCGTCCATTGACATAGCGAAATTTGGATTCCATATTTCGATGGTCTCATAAATCCTTCGGGAAGTTCATTTTCCTTTTTAATAATTTTAACTCCAAGGGGAAAAGACTGGGGGCGTATCATCTGAGAGATCTTGTCGGCACATGTTTGAATGTTCATGTTTTCCTCCTTTCTTTATCTTGAAAAGATTTAAAATTGTTCCAAATATTTTTTGTTGTTCTTATAAAGTATTTCTGTTAGATGAAAATAAGTCAAATTAATAATATTAATATATTTAATTAGGACTGCTTATTTTAAATGGAGTGGCAACAAATCATAGGATTTTAC
>JBARSG010000288.1:0-3409 GCA_049644625.1 Desulfobacterales bacterium
CTCTCTGGGTATCCGTAACATGCTGTGTCTTTCAGGTGATCACCAGCACTTCGGCAACCATCCTGAAGCAAAAAACGTCTTCGATATAGATTCCATGCAGCTCATCGCCCTGGTTAAGATGATGCGGGATGAGGGCACGTTTATGAACGGCGAAGATATTGATGTTCCGCCGAAACTTTTCATCGGCGCGGCCAGCAACCCGTTTGCCGATCCTTATGAATTCCGGATTTACAGGCTTGCCAACAAGATAGACGCGGGAGCTGATTTTATCCAGACCCAGTGTATCTATAACATGGAAAGGTTCAGGGACTTTATGAAAAGGGCTGTGGATATGGGACTGACGGAGAAAGCATACATTCTTGCCGGTGTAACTCCTATGAAATCGACACGCATGGCACAGTATATGGCTAAAAAGGTCCCCGGGATAGATGTGCCCGAATCCCTTATCGAGCGTCTGAAGGGAGCCGGCAAGGGAAAACAGGCCGAAGAGGGGATCAGATTTGCCATTGAACAGATCGAGGAATTCAAGGAGATGGAAGGGCTTGCCGGGGTTCATCTCATGGCCATTGAATGGGAGCACAAGGTGCCGGAAATCGCTGAAAGGGCCAACATGCTGCCCCGTCCCAAGTTTGAATAAGTCATGGAACGCTGTTGTATCGTACCAGTAAATGCCGTGAGTCTCCATTTTTCAGATTTTTAAAAGTGAGGAACGCATGTATAATATTAAACCCCATGGAATGACCGATGTACTCGATACCCTTGAAGACGGCATATATGTTATCAACAACGATTACATCGTCGAATTCATGAACAAAGCGGCGGTCAAAGTATTCGGAAACGGTACAGGGAAAAAATGCCATCAGGTGATTAACAGGAGCGACGAAATCTGTCCCTGGTGCAGGGCCGACGACGTGTTTGAAAAGAGTGAAACCTCACATGAAGAGGTCCACCTGGCAGCTATAGGAAAGACCTATGATCTGCTGGAGCTTCCGCTTAGGAACATGGACGGTTCAACATCCAAGCTTAGTATATATCGTGACATTACCTCGAGCAAAGATCAGGAAAAGAGGCTGAGGGCATCGGAGCGAAACTACCGGAGGCTGTTTGAGACCGTTGCAGCAGGAGTGTACGTAAGCAGCAAAAAAGGTAGATTCCTGAATGCAAACCGGGCGCTTCTGGATATGCTGGCCTATGAGGACAAGGCGGAATTTCTCGGCATCGATATAAAGCAGGACCTGTACGTAAAGCCGGAAGACAGGAAAAAATTCCAGGAGATGATAGAGCGTCACGGCAGCGTAATAGACTACGAAGTGGATTTCAAGCGCAAGAACGGCACACCAATTCCGGTTCTTCTTACCGCGAATGTTCGAATGAGCCAGACGGGAAACATCCTGGGCTACGAGGGAATTTGTGTTGATCAGTCCCAACGGAAGCAGATGGAAAAAAAGTTGAGGGAAGCCTACGATTTTATGGACAATACCATCCAGAGCTCACCCAACGCCATCATGTGTACGGATATGCAGGGAAATATCATCATGTGGAATCACGGGGCCGAGGAAACACTCGGCTATAAAGCTTCGGATGTTATCGGAAAAATGAACGTTGTGGGAAACCTCTACACCGACAGTATGGCCAGGAAGGTGATGAAAATGATGAGAAGCGACGAATACGGCGGCAAGGGTAAGCTGCGATCCTGCCCCATGACATTCAAGCGTAATGACGGTCGGGAGGTGGAGGGTAACCTTTCCGCCAGTATCATCTATGACGATAAGGGAAACGAGATAGCATCCGTTGGCTTTTTTGTGGATCTCGGTGAAATGCTGGAAATGAACAGGAAATTGAGACAGACCCAAGAGCAGTTGCTGCAGTCTGAAAAGCTTGCAGCCATGGGACGCCTGACATCACAGATTGCACACGAACTGAACAATCCGCTTTATGGAATAATGAACACACTGGAGCTGATGAAGACGGAAATTTCGCCCGATAATAAGCGAAGAAAACTGCTGGACATGTCGCTTTCCGAGACGGAACGGCTGTCCGACATGCTTCGAAAGATGCTCTCCTTTTCAAAACCAGACCAGGAGCAGCAATCCCCGGTAAATCTGAATACAATCCTGGACGAGATTCTTCTTCTTCATAAGAAGCAGCTTTGGGAAAACACAATAAGGATAAAAGCCACATTCGATGAAGCGTTGGATCTGGTATATGCTTCAAAAAACCAGCTTCGCCAGGTTTTCCTGAATATGATCTCAAATGCTAAAGATGCAATGCCAGATGGCGGCACCCTGACGGTTACAACCGCCAGAGATACTGATCATGTCAGGGTACTCATCTCCGATACCGGATGCGGCATAAAGGAAAAGCATCTTGATATTATTTTTGAAACATTTTTTACAACAAAAACCGATAGTGTAAAAGGGGTGGGACTGGGCCTTTCCGTATGCTACGGGTTCATCAAGGATCATGGCGGAGACATACTTGTGGAAAGTGAACCGGGCCAAGGCGCCACCTTTACCATTATCCTGCCGGTTTACAAGGGGACTTCAGACTGAGAGATAACAATATTTCTTCACAGCCAGCCCTTTAACGAGGAAGGCGGACCGGCGGAGTGACGATGAAAGAAGAGCATAAAAAGAAAATCGAGTGTACCTGTCAAAAAACCTGAAGAAATGAACCCATTTTTTCATTATTTCAAGTCCTGCTAAATATGAGAGTACTTCACCTCGCAAACCATACTTAAATTTTTTATTGGTCACGAATTTTTTTATTCTTTTTTCTTGACAAAGAACAATCTGTTACGTAAAAATAAACTATACCCTACCAATTTTGGAGGATATTACCATACCAATATGGTCTGATTGTTTTAAGGATTAAACAATAGCAATGAAAAAATCTATGTTGCAGTGGGCTGGAATTCTGGTTGTGTTTATTCTTATCTTGACTCTATGTATTGAGGCTAAAGATACTAGTGAAATCCTTGAACATAGATCTGATCTTATAAATATTGATACGCTCAAGTCGTTAGACGCTCTCGAGAGGCCGAAAGTTGTTTTTCTTCACGATTTACATACCGAGGCCCTGGAAAAGAGCAATAAAGACTGTAGGACCTGCCATCTTTCTGAAAAATCCTCCAAAGATCGACTTTCATTTAAATTTAAAAGGCTTGAAGACACGGACAAAAAACAGGTGATGGACATTTATCATGCCGAATGTATGGGATGTCATAAAGAGATGTCTGCTTCCGGCCAAACCGCAGGGCCTATTGAAGTCTGCGGAGAATGTCACAAAGAGAATACAAAATTGATATCTTCCAGGTTGCCCATGCCTTTTGATAAATCTCTCCATTTCCGCCATACGGAAACAAACAAGGACGAAAAAACAAACAAAGGGGCTTGTGGACTTTGTCATC
>JBARSG010000289.1:0-1576 GCA_049644625.1 Desulfobacterales bacterium
GAGAAATCATGGGGCATATAAATTCAAAATCAAAAATTTGGGATGAGCTTCGTAAAAGGTTGGACCGCCATTCCACAAGGCTGCCTCCTCATGCCGCCCTCGGGCGAATACTCGCCTTGCTTTTTACCGAGGATGAAGCAGAGTTGGCTACCTTTTTTCCTCTCAAAACGGTTCTAATCGAGGAACTGGTTTCAAAAACCGGACACAAAGAGGGGGAGTTGATGCTATTGCTGGATTCAATGGCCTCTAAAGGACTTGTAATGGAAATCAAGCGTGATAACCGTACGCATTACTGGCTATCTGCGGCTTTTCCCGGATTTTTTGAATATACTTTTATGCGGATCCAAAAAGGTTTTCCATACCCTGAAATGGCAAAATTCTTAGATGACTATTTTGAGCAGAGCGAGTTTGCCAAGGAAATTGCTAGTATGAAAACCCAGCGCACCCGGACGTTAATCCGTCGTGATGCCATAGGAGATGATCTTTTTAGCGAGGTTTTACCCTACGAAACAGCACGGGGTTTGATTGAACAGGTGGATTACGGGAGTTTGGAGACTTGCTATTGCCGTCACAAGAATGTACATCTAGAAAAAATGTGTTCTCTAGGAGCACCTGTGGATGACATATGTATGAGTTTTGGAGTTACGGCCGATTTTCTCATTAAACGTGGCTTTGCTCGCCGTGCAGACCAAAACGAATTGATCCGCACTCTTGACCGCACGGAAGAGTTTGGATTAGTTCATATAGCAGACAATTTTCGTGAGAACGTGGTTTTCATGTGTCACTGCTGCGGTTGTTGCTGCGAACTTTTAAAAATATTAAAGAGGTCGCATATCCAACACGGAATAGCCCCCTCTCGGTTCGTGCCGTTGGTTGATGATCAAAAATGTGTAGGATGCGGAACTTGTGAGGAGCGCTGTCAAATCAACGCCATCGAGGTGGGATCCAAAGGGATTGCCAACATTAAAGAAGATTGGTGTATTGGTTGTGGAGTGTGCGTTAATTTTTGCACCTCGGATGCATTATATTTGCAATTGCGACACGAATCGATAGTCCCACCCCGGAATCTTCGTGCAATGACATTGAAAATTCTCAAAGAAAGGAAAGATCGCGATGCAAATAGCTAGGGCCTTTGGTTTAACATCACATCCAATTCGTTCAAATCGTTCTCCATTCCAAGTTCTTCGAAGAGGCTTCTGGCTTTTCCGAGATATTCTTCTGCACTCATGCCGTTTAGTTGATTAATGCTGCTTTTTGCATCCAGCATTCGTTTTCCAACTTCCATATAGGTCCGGGAAAGTTCTGGCCGGGCATCGAGTTCCTCCCCATTCATTATGCTTCTCTTCCACCATTTGATGGCTTTCTCTGGCTTTCCGATCAGCCAGAAATACACTCCCATCAATCTCGGGGTTGTTGTTCTTTCTGCCGCGAATTTCTTGGAATTTTTTAAAGCCGCTTTTCCAAATTGATATGCTTTTTTTCTGAACTGCTTAATTTTTGATTTGTCACTGGAATCAATAGCTATTTCGAGATTACAAAGGTTCAGCAAAAACTGACTTATTAAATAGCTGCTGAT
>JBARSG010000290.1:0-26139 GCA_049644625.1 Desulfobacterales bacterium
CATCTATACTATATTTATCATGAAGTGACAGTTTAATCATTTGCATAGAACTTATATAACGATTACTTGTCAGAATTAATTCTGCATATCGGAATATCTCATAGCGTTTACAGAATTTTTCTTTAATCGGTAATTTTAACCATACTTGCCATATACTTCAATCTGTGAAAATTCCGAGAAGGCATATCTATCAATCAACTTATGATTGATACCGTGCCTCAACCGATACCGGCTATCAGACCAATTTATTTATTGATCTCAAATATAAATCATAGCTTTGTTTTAAAAATGGACTTTAAAATTGCCATCTCTATTTCTGGAGTAGGCTTCCATCTAAATTGATGATCAAAACGTTTTTTAGCAAAGTGGTGTTGGGCATCAATGACAACAGGATCATTTTTAAAATAAATAGGTGGTGTCAGGTTTACTCCTAAGCTCATTATGTCATCTCGAACAGTGCCATCAATCCGCCCTTTAGAGTCGAAATGCATAATGAAATATTCCATACGCAAGATTTCTACTGGTTTTCGATTCTCAAATTCAATCGCCACCTCAGCATATCGCACACGCTTGCCGGCATATTGTGGGAAGGATATATCTGGGTCACGCTGCATTAACCTTTCATACTTTTTCAGCGAAAGACGCTCCAACGAGTTATCATCATTAACAATAAAGATTCGAAGACCTACACCCATGATGCTCCAGGTTTGAAATCAATCTCAAAATTTCGATTGAAAATATATCAAATTAAACGTATCGTTAACAGACAATTGAGGCAGATGTCAAATTTATATGAACCCAGAACTATAAGAAAGTATAATTATGAAAGTGACAAAAGCAGTCAATTATTTTCTCGATTATCACAAAGCCAACTCTAAAAAAAATACAACAAGGAACCAATCATTTATACTCAACAGGTTCCAGAACCAATTCAGTGACAGAGAATTAGACTCCATAACCTCGAATGAAATCTTGTCATTTTTGAATCAGTTCACCCAAGGAACCAAACAAACTACCAAAAGAATCCGCTATGCCAACCTCAAAACTTTCTTCAATTTTGTCATAAGCGCATTCAATTTCAAATTTCACAATCTATGTGATACGCCGGTTCTGAAAAAGATATTCAGAGAACCAAAATCCCCGCCCTGGTCAATAATAGAAAAACAGGAAAATTAGTTGACAAAAACATAATAATGCTATAGCATTTATAGCATTATTATGGAGGAAATTATGTTGGAAATCAGAGATATCAGCAAAGTTGTAAAAGAGATCAGGCGCAGATTGAACATGAGCCAGGAAGAGCTGGCTGCAAAACTTGGAGTTTCATTTGCCACTGTAAACCGATGGGAAAATGAAAAAATCAAGCCAAGAGGCAAAGCAAGAAGGGCTATTTTTACATTGATTGAGGAAATCGGAATAAAACAGAATGATCTTGAAAAGGCACAAGACAGCGCCGGTCTTGTAAAGAAACGTCCCAGGAAACTATCTAAAAACGATGTTCTCGGCACTAAATCCATGGAACAGATGCTCTGGAGCGCTGCATGTTCTATCCGGGGGGAAAAGGATGCTCCAAAATTTAAGGATTATATCCTGCCGCTTGTATTTATAAAAAGACTTTCAGATGTATTTGAGGATGAAGTTAAAAGGCTTTCTGAAACATACGGAGACAGAGAAACAGCGCGTTCAATTATTGATGCTGATAATACCCTTGTAAGATTTTTTATACCGCCTGAAGCGCGGTGGCCGGTTGTCAGCGGGCGAGAGCAGTTTGACTGGCCAGATGACCGCCGCCCAAAAACTCTTGGAGAACAGCTTACTTCAACTATAAGGGCAATTGTTAAAAAGAATCCTGATCTTGGCGGTGTGATTGATATTGTTGACTATAATGAAACCCGGAACAATGAGCGTGAAATCAGCGATTCTGCTCTTTCCGGTGTTATTGAGGCCCTTTCCGATCCCCGTTACAGGATCGGTCTGTATGATGTGCAGCCTGATTTTCTCGGACGGGCCTATGAATATCTTTTAAGAAAATTTGCAGAAGGTCAAGGCCAGAGTGCGGGAGAGTTTTTTACACCAACTGAAGTCGGCTGGATCATGGCATATATTATGAGGCCCGGACAGGGTGAAGAAATATATGACTATGCATGCGGATCAGCCGGACTTTTAATAAAGTGCGAGCTGGCTCTCCAGGAGCGTGAGACTAAAGTGCAGTGCCCTCTGAAGCTTCACGGGCAGGAATTGACAGGCTCCAGTTATGCCATAGCAAGAATGAATATGGTAATTCATGACATGACAGGGGAGATTTTACGGGGAAACTCCATGGTAAACCCAAAATTCAGGGAATCGGATTCAAGCCTGAAAAAGTTTGATATCGTTGTTGCAAATCCCATGTGGAACCAGCCGTTTGACACAACTGTTTATGAAAATGACCCCTTTGACCGGTTTGAATCACAGGGTGGTGTCACGACCAGCAAGGGAGACTGGGCATGGCTGCAACATACAGCCGTATCGCTTAATCAGACCGGACGAGCGGCGGTTGTTATTGACACAGGAGCCGTAACTCGCGGAAGCGGAAGCAGAACACAAGACAAAGAAAAAAAGATACGCAAATGGTTTGTGGATAACGATTTGATTGAAGGCGTTATTCTTCTTCCGGACAATCTTTTTTATAATACTACCGCAGCAGGGATAATCATTGTATTCAACAAAAACAAACCGCCTGCAAAAAAAGGAAAAATTGTTCTTGTTAATGCAAGCCGGGAATTCAAGAAAGGAAAACCCAAAAACTATATCCCGGAAGAAAGCATCCGGAAAATCGCAAATGCATTTATAAAAGGCGAGAATGCAGAGCGTTTTGTAAAGGTTATTCAGAATAAAGAAGCAAAAGAGAATGATTACAACCTGTCGCCGTCAAGATATGTGGATACCAGCGAAAAAGAAACTTATCGTGAAATTTCAGAGTTGCTGAAAGAACTAAAAACATTTGAAAAACAAGAGACTAAAGTAACTGCTGAGTTAAGAGATATGTTTTCTAAGCTTGGGTATAATTATTAAACGTAGCTTTTTGTGAATATTATGAAAAATTACAAGCCAGATTGGTGGAAAAAACCTTTTCCAGAATGTATTACACCTATAAGATTTGAGAGATCAAAGCAAATAAAGACCAATTCTTATTTGCCTATTGGTAATTTTCCAATTATCGATCAAGGACAGACTAAAATTGCAGGATGGACCAATGACAAATCAGCAGTGATAAATGACAATCTTCCACTTATTATTTTTGGCGATCATACACGAGTCTTTAAATATATAGATTTCCCTTTTGCAATTGGTGCAGATGGAACAAAAATTATTAAACCAAATTGCGATGAATTTTGTTCAAGATATATTTATTATTATTTGCAAAACCTAAACTTACCTAGCAGAGGATATAGTCGTCACTATAAATTATTGAAGGAAAGCGAGATTTCTTATCCAGAGATTTCTGAGCAAGAAAAAATCGCTGCTGTTCTTTTAAAAATCCAGCAGGCGATCGAAGTGCAGGAATCGATTATCGAGGCAGCGCAGGAATTGAAAAAATCAACCATGCAGCATGTTTTTACATATGGTTTGCGGGGGGAGAGAACAAAGGAGACGGAAATTGGGAGAGTGCCGGAGAGTTGGGAGATAAAAAAATTTGGTGAATTTGCTACTCTTCACAGGGGTTATGATTTGCCTATTCAAGATCGAAAAAAAGGCAAAGTTCCCATTGTTGGATCAAATGGTATTTGCGGTTATCACAACCAGTCAAAGATAAAAGGGCCGGGTGTAGTAACAGGAAGAAGTGGCTCAATAGGGATGTCCTATTACATTAATGATGATTATTGGCCATTAAATACTGGTTTATACGTAGAAAATTTTCATAATAATGTTCCATTATATAATCATTATTTTTTTCAATTTTTTAATTTTAAAAAATATTCTTCGGGAGTGAGCGTTCCCACATTAAACAGGAATTTAGTGCATGCGGCATTTATTGCAGTACCTTTGATCAAAGAACAAAATGATATTGCCAGTGTATTTAAAACAATTGATGATAAAATAGAGGTTCATTCAACAAAAAAGTCCGCATTACAAGATATATTTAAAACCATGTTGAACAAGCTAATGACAGGAGAAATAAAGTTTAAAGATTTGGATATAGATACTTCATGTGTGCTGGAAATGAAAAATAAAGGATAAAGCATGGAACATTTGCCTGATTTAGAGCAATTACAGGATTCATTGAAAGCAAAAGTTGATAATCTTTTATACGTTGACCAAGGGGGCTTTAAAGCCGTTTATAAAGGATCTGTTCAGGAAAAGCCCGAAGCAATCAAAGCCGTATATATTCCGGCTGACATTAATGAAGAAGATCGTATCGAATTAATTGGTCGAGTAAAAAGAGAGATAGAGGCTTTGGACAAATGTAAATCTCCCGAGTTCGTCCAACTTGGATCATTGCCACCAGAATCAATAAATATTAATGGAATTGATTACATCATCTATAGCGAAGAATTTCTTGATGGTGAAAATTTGCGCTCAAAGATTAGAAAAAATCATAAACCGGATTTATCCGAATTAATTCAATTAACAGTGACTTTCTTAAAGGCAATAAAACTTCTTAAAAAAAATGACCTGATACATCGTGATATCAAGCCTGATAATGCAATGAAACTGAAAAGCAATGAAAGACCTTTTGTAATACTTGATCTTGGAATTGCTTTTAAAATTCATGGCACTGAGTTAACGAGAGATCCAAGGTTCAGGCCTGGAACACTGCCTTACATGGCACCTGAAATGTTTAATCCAAGATTCAGGGAGAGTCTGGATTATCGTAGTGATATGTATTCAGCAGGAATTACATTATTTGAATACGCATCGGGAGTGCACCCCATAAAAAAAAGAGATGATGATGATTTTACAACCATGTATCGGATTATCAGATCAAAACCACAGCCGTTATCAACTTTAAGGCCGGATTTGCCTTCGGATTTTTGCAAAATTGTTGACCAGTTAATTAAAAAACTGCCTGCGTTAAGGCCGGCTTCATTTGAAATGCTTCTTAAAAAAATAAAGGAGTTATCATGAAATTGTTTGCCCAGCATGGATATGGTCCAGGAGATAAAATACTTAATGGGTTTAAGCATAGAACTATTGATGGTGTGATATTCAGCGCTCGTTACGAAAAGAAGGAGAAGATAACAAGTGATGCTGAGAATATAAGATCAATCTCTTCTGAGGCAGAGATTCTTTTAGATCCGGAATGTTATTCGTGTTTCTATGCCCATCAACCTGATGCAAAGCTTGGTGGATTAAATGAATGGTCTTATTTTTTTCCACAACGTCGTAGTCAATTAGAAACTTCTGAATCAGTTGAAAAAATTTTAACGGATACATTTGATACAGTTGTTGATCTACCTTTGACATCAATTATTGCGCCAAATATTTTTATTCCAAGATCATTCAATTCCATTGAAGCGGTTATTGCAAAAAACTTTATTAGAAAAACTCACCAATTATTTGAGAAAACAGGCGATAAACGTAACGTATTTGCAACGTTAGCAATAGGTCGTGATACGCTTATTGACCAAACTGAATTCGAGGCATTTTTAAATGATATTACCGCATTAGATAACCCCCCTGATGGTTTTTATATCATTGTTGGTGGGGGTATTACTGATGACCGAACAGAAATCACAAGCTCAGAGATTATTCATGCGGATGTTATTGCCGGCTGGATGATGTTAAATTATACACTCTCAATTAATGGCTTTAAGGTTATTAACGGTTTTTCTGATATATTAACTCCGTTCTTAGGATGCGCTGGGGGCTATGCTGGTGCAACAGGGTGGTGGTCAAATTTAAGAATGTTTTCAATGAGTCGTTATATTAACGCTGTCAGTGGAGGAAGGTTGCCGACGATTCGATATTTAAGTAACGCGTTATTAAATCGGATAACTCATAGTGAACGTAGAGCTTTTGTAAATCTAATACCTGAAATCAATAATGGACTGCCTCGTGATAGTGACTATGAGGGGGGTGAGCCTGATAGAAAAGTTGAGGTGTTACAATTCTGGGAGGCAATTTCACATCTTAATAATAAAACAATCGTTTCGGACATAAACGAAAGTTTGCAGATGCTTGAAGATATGGTTAATAGAGCCGAAAGAAACTATACAAATCTTGCAGGATATGGTCTGCCTGTTAACAGGGAAGCAAACAGAGAATATATGGAAGCTTTGATGGAATCCATACAGACTTTCAGGAGGAATGCAGAAATTTAGATGCTCTGACTACTAATTCAATAGCCACAGGTTTATATTTTGGTTCCAACGGGTTTCTGGGACGCGGTGTATAGCAAGTGATAATTTTCTTGCTCTTTGGATTGAATGCCCATAGACCGACATTGATTTTTTTAAAAGTATCAAGATATTCCAGGGCATTTTTCAGTTTGTCGGAATGGAGAACGACAATAGAAGAATTCGCAAAGTATCTGTATCTGTGAGCCTGCATCATGGCTCTTTGCCAATCGGATATTTTAAGCTCAAAAGCCCTTATGACCGGCGAGTCAATTTGAGAAATATCAATACCTGAAAGGGGGCTGTTCTTGTTACCATTTTTTTTGTTCCAATATACAGCGACAAAGTCAGCTATTCCGCAGCCATTTATTGGTATCTCTCTCGCGTACTTAACAGCGGTTTTTTGGGTTTTGGAATGCAGAGATTTTATCTTTGGAATATATGCGCGGGCAAAACTTATCGTGAAGTCTCGTTCTTTGTTTTTCAGTGATATTTTGGCAGGCAGATTCTTGCGGGGATTCCAGCAATTTGACTTTGGTATCTTTAACGATGATGAGTTCATATTATGATTATATATTTGTGTAATGATTTAAAGTAAACAGTTTTTTCAATAGTGTGTATTATTTATTGGAAGGATAACGAAATGCCAAAATATTACATTGTAAAAAAAACAGAAGAACTTGAATTGCTGATTCAGCAGATAGATAATCTGCGGATCAGGATTGATGAAAACAAGCCATTGCACCCGGAACGCTGGAAAACGGTTATGGAAAAGCTTAAAATGGAATGGACTTATGACTCTAATGCAATTGAGGGTAGTACCTTGACATTAGGCGAAACCATCTTTTTTTTGAAAGAAGGGTTGACCGTGGAAGGAAAACCTTTAAAAGATTTCCTGGATGCCCGCAATCATGCCGATGCGATTGATTTCCTATATGATGTAATTAGTGATGAACGTCCGATTACAGAAGGACTCATTAAAGAGATCAATGCCTTGCTACTGAAAGGAATTGAGTATACTGTTGCGGTTGATCTCACAGGCAAAAAAACAAAAAAGAAAGCCACCCCCGGACAGTATAAAAAAACTCCCAACACGGTTATTCAGCTTGACGGCACAATTTATGAGTATACTGACCCCTTGCACGTAGCGACCGAAATGGAAGAACTGATTTCGTGGATAGACAAGAATATTGACAGAGAGCATGGCCTGATTACTGGTACGGTTGCCCATTATAATCTGGTAAGGATTCATCCGTTTGATGACGCTAATGGCCGGGGAGCTCGGCTGCTTATGAATCTGATTTTCATAAAGAAAGGGCTGCCCTCGGCGGTTATTAGAAACGAAAAGCGCAGGCTGTATCTTGAGACGCTTGCCAGAGCGGATAAAGGTAATTTGGAACCATTTGCACGTTTTGTGGGTGAGTCGCTTGTGAGTACGCAGAAAGTGATTGTTGAGAATTTATAACAATTACAAAAAAAGATAAGAAACTGTTGAAAGGATTATAACCATGCCGGTAAACCTTGGAACCGAAACACCGACGGTTCAGGACCCGATGGTTAAATACGCGGGTGAGATCAAGTGGAAGATTGTGTCCCGTGAGGATGCTCTTACCTTGAGAAAAGGGGAGAGCGGGACTCTGTTTTACAGAATTCTTGAAGACAGGCTGATAAAACTCAACAAGGGGCTGGTTTTTCGGAAAAATGTCGGTGAAATAATCAGTAATATTGAGGCTGTTAAGAATAATATCCAGGGGAATGAGGAAATTCTTTCATGGATGCGCGGGGAAAAGAGCATCTTTGATGAAAAGGAAAAGCGCAGACGCAATGTGACTGTAATCGACTTTGACAGACCGAACCGCAACCTTTTTCAGGTTACTGACGAATGGCAGTATAAGAACGGCAGAGAAAAAAACCGGGCGGACATTATGTTTCTGATAAACGGGATACCGGTTGCCATTGTGGAAACAAAGAGCACGAGAAAAGCCGACGGCATTGAGGAAGGCCTGATCCAGATTCGGAGATACCACAGGGAAACGCCGGAAATGCTGACTGCGCCGCAGGTCTTTGATATCACGCACCTGATTGATTTTTATTACGGATCAACGTGGAACCTGGACCGGAAGAATCTTTTCAACTGGAAAGATGAAATAAAGGGGAATTTTGAGAAGAAAGTCAAGCATTTTTTTGATCAAAAGCGGTTTTTGAAGATGCTTAAAGAATGGATTCTGTTTTATGTAAAAGATGACGAACTTCAAAAAACAATCCTGCGCCAGCACCAGACCAGAGCCATTGAAAAGGTCGTTGAAAGATGCGCAGACAGTGAAAAAAAGACCGGCCTGATATGGCATACACAAGGGTCGGGCAAGACGTTTACCATGATTACCGCAGCCCGGCAGATACTTGAAAATAAGGAGATTTTCAGCAAGGCAACCGTTATTCTCATGATTGACAGAAACGAGCTTGAGGGCCAGCTTTCCGGCTGGGTTGACCGTATTTTAGGGGAACTGCAAACACTTGACATCAAAATTGAAGCGGCTACAAATAAAAGAAGGCTTCGCGAGCTTCTAAAATCCGATTTCAGGGGCCTGATAATTTCCATGATACACAAGTTTGACAAGATTCCCAAAAACATCTGCCCAAGGGATAATGTTTTCGTTATGGCGGATGAAGCGCACAGATCATTCGGCAAGGGTCTCGGCAATTACCTTCTTGCCGCTTTGCCTGATGCCACAATGATAGGATTTACCGGCACGCCCATAGATAAAACAGCTTATGGAAAAGGAACATTCAAGATATTCGGAAAAGAAGATGACAAAGGTTATCTGGATAAATATTCAATCAAAGAGTCAATAGAAGACGGGACAACCCTTCCTCTGAATTATGCCCTGGCATCCAATGATATGCGGGTTCCCGAAGAAGACCTTGAAAAGGAATTCTTAAGCCTTGTTGAAGCGGAAGGCGTCAGTGAAATAGATGAGCTTAACAAAATTCTGGATAAGGCGGTAAACCTCAAGTCATTTTTAAAATCAGATGATCGTATTGAAAAAGTGAGCAGATTTGTTGCAGAGCATTTTAAGGGAAATGTCGAACCTTTGGGATATAAATCGTTTCTGGTGAGTGTTGACCGCGAGGCATGTGCGCTTTACAAGCAAGCTCTTGACAAACTTCTGCCGCCCGAATATTCCACAGCGGTTTATACTGCCGCACAGAATGACAGTGAAAAATATCCGCTGGTTTACAAATATCAGTTAAAGCCTGATGATGAAAAAAAAGAGAGAAAGCTTTTTCCAAAGCCGGGTGCAATGCCTAAGATTTTTATTGTAACAGACAAGCTTCTTACCGGATTTGACGCGCCTGTTCTATACTGCATGTATTTAGACAAACCCATGCGTGATCATGTACTGCTTCAGGCCATAGCGCGTGTTAACCGGCCATATGAAGAAAACGGAATAAAGAAACGATGCGGACTTGTCGTAGATTTTGTCGGAATATTTGAAAAATTGGAAAAAGCCCTGGCATTTGATTCGGATGTTGTCAGCGGTGTTATTAAAAATATTGATATGCTCATGAAGCGCTTTATAAAACTTATGACCGGAACGGCAAAAGCATATCTTGAACTTACGCGCGGCAGGATTGATGATAAGGCAGTCGAAGCGGCAATTGATGCATTTGCAGATCAGGAAAAAAGAGAAAAGTTTTACAGGTTGTTCAAGGAACTGGAAATGCTTTATGAAATTCTGTCCCCATCTCCTGACCTGAGGGATTATA
Source organism: Desulfobacterales bacterium (assembly GCA_049644625.1). GTDB lineage: Bacteria > Desulfobacterota > Desulfobacteria > Desulfobacterales > UBA11574 > S5133MH16. Next base: position 10,089 of record JBARSG010000290.1, read on the forward strand.
TTGAAGACTTCGGCCAGCTTTCGGTTCTTTATCAGATTTTACATAACGCATTTAGAAAAAAGATAGTTTTGTATGGCGATGTGGCAAGAAAAACCGAACTTTTAGTTAGAGAGAGGGTTGAGACGTATGGGCTGTCTACAACCCCATCAACAGTAAAGATAGATGAAAAAATCCTTGAAGCAATAAAAGACAATAAATCATCGAAAACGTCAAAAATAATAAATCTTTTCAAAAGTATCGAGAAAACGGTCAGTGATGACGGTGATAACCACCCGTATCTCAAACCGATTGGAAATCGGGCAGAGGCAATCCAGGATGCCTTTGACAACCGTCAGATAACGACACAGGATGCTCTTGAAAAAATTGAAAAGCTTATTCATGAAATGGTCAGAGCGAGAAAAGAGCAGAAAAAAACCGGTTTTGATAAAAACACTTTTGCGGTTTACTGGACTTTGAAACAAGAGGGCATAAAAAACGCCAAAAAGCATGCCCCTGTGATAAACAGCGTGTTTATGCGGTTTCCGAATTATAAACATAATCCTGATGAACTCAGACAACTTAAAGCTGAACTGTATAAGCTTGTGCTCCCACTTTTTGGCAAAGACAAAATGGTGTCTATTGTTGATGAACTTCTGAAGCTGAAACGGGAAAAATAATGGTCGGAAAATCAATCTCGGATGATCTTCGATCAAAAGATCAGTTTAAAACCCAAGTGATAAAATGGGCTGAAAAGATAAATGTAAATCCAAGACAGGTCCGTGTTCAAAAAATGACAAAAAAATGGGCATCCTGTTCCACAAACGGATGGGTCTGCTTCAGTACGGATCTTCTAAAGGAACCCCAGGCTTTTCAAGATTATGTGATTGTGCATGAACTTTTACATCTTCAGGTTCCGAATCATGGAAAGCTTTTTAAAAGCCTGTTAAATGCCTATCTGCCTGAATGGGACAAGATCCTTAAAATCAAACGATAACAAATAAATACACCATTCTTTGCAATAAGTCTCAATCCGGTATGCCCCTTGCTATATTGTCTCGCAAAAATCTAATCCATATTTAAACAGCCAGATTAATTCTTCATGAGAAATTCGAGTAAAATGAACCAGTTATATTGCGATGGTTGGTGATGTAATGCTTGGGTTCAAAAATTTGGGCACGATTTAAATCCACAACATGCCGCCGCCATCTGTCTCAGGGGTTGTATTTAGAAGTGGCATCAGATAAAAAAAGGAAAGGATTTTTCAGATCAGGGAATTCAGTTTTTATGAATAAGCAATTTCAGTTAAAACACATCATTCATTTGGACATGGATGCTTTTTATCCCTCGGTTGAAGTGCTGGATAATCCCGCCTTAAACGGAAAGCCGGTCATAGTCGGGGGGAGCAGGGAAAGAGGTGTGGTATCATCTGCCTCATATGAAGCTCGAAAATTCGGTATTCATTCTGCCCAACCCATGGCTCAAGCAATGCGCCGTTGCCCGGATGGAATTTTCCTGCCGGTCAGGATGTCAAGATATAAAGAGGTTTCCAAACGAGTATTTGAAATATTTCATCGTTTTACACCATTAGTTGAGCCCATATCTATTGATGAAGCATTTTTGGATATAACCGGTTCCACACGTATTTTCGGTCCGCCCGAGAATATTGCGAAAACGATTAAGCAAATAATTTTAATAGAAACAGGCCTGACAGTTTCCGCCGGTGTTGCTCCTTCAAAATTTGTGGCAAAGATTGCCTCTGATATTGACAAACCCGATGGCTTAACCGTTGTACCTCTCAATGGTATCAGAGAATTCTTAGATCCGCTCCCCGTCAAAAAAATGTGGGGGGTCGGAAAAGTGACTCAGTTGACCTTACGTCGCTTCAACATCCGCACTTTTCGGGATCTAAGACGAACGTCCGTCACGTTTTTGGAGAAAAAATTTGGAAAACAGGGTGTCAAAATGCATCTGTTAGCCATGGGAGTAGATGAGAGAGATGTGATGCCGGAACATGATGTGAAGTCTATGGGCCATGAACAGACTTTTCTACGCGACATCACCTCTTTGGATGCGGCTAAAAAAGAGCTCCTTGCTTTGGGAAATAAAGTGGCTCGACGGATGCGCCATAAGGGCGTAACCGCTAACACTGTCACACTAAAGGTAAAATATTGTGATTTTGTTCAGATCACCCGGTCCGCAACCTTGCCAAAACCCACAGATGATAGTTTGGAAATATATTCAACGGTTTGCCGTCTATTAGAAAAAACCGAGGTGACGATAAAGCCAATCCGGCTTTTAGGGATCTCTTTGTCTCACCTGAATTTTTTGGGCATCGGAACCCAGCTCTCTCTTTTTGATAAAGACCGGTCATCTCAAAAACGCCAGAGATTGAACACTGCATTAGATTCGTTATACGAAAAATTTGGTGACCAAAGCGTTCTCCCGGGTACGCTGTTAGACGGTTAGATTTGTTTGATTCAGAAGACCATATCAGCCTTTGACGACTTATTGTACAACGGAAAGGCAATGTGTGTGATATCAAATTCAATAACCGGTTAAATTCACATAAAGAAAAGGGCATTTTTACAAAGCAAGAGCTTTTTGATATATTAAAACAGGTTCAAATTAAATATCAAGAATAAGAAAGGCATATAGTAAAAGACAATGAATGAAAAATCATCTGGAGTAAAAGACAATCATAAAAAGTCGATCCAAGGTATAGTAACTGCCAAAAAATGTGATTGTTGTGGTCATCATGAGATTGGTATTACATCACAAACCGGAAAATATATTCCTTTTATGGATCTTATAAAGACATGATAAAAAAAATCATATCAGGTGGTCAAACCGAAACAGATCAGGCAGTTATTGATATTGCAATAAAACTGGGATTTCCCCATGGCGGGTGGATTCCGAAGGGACGGATTACCAAGACAGGAACATTGCCCGGCAAATATAGGCTTAAAGAAATGCCCACCGACAATTATTCCGAATGTATCGAACAAAATATAAAAGACTCAAAAGGAACCCTTATAATATCATACGGAAAATTAAGCGGTGATTCTGATTATGCCAGGAAGATGACTTTGAAACATAAACGCCAGTTGCTTGGGATAGACCTTAACCAAACAATTGCCTTTGAAGCGGCATCTCTGATTAAGGATTGGATTCAACTGAGGCATATCGATGTGTTATATGTGATTGGCCCGAGCGGAGACATAAATCCTGATATAGGAAAACACACAGCGAGTATCGTCGAGAGTGCATTAATATTGGATCTAATGAATGCCTCTCCCGGTTATAGTATTACCGATTTTTCCGAAAAAGACTATTTTGAAAAACTTCCCGGACTTCCAAAAACAGTAAATCAAGCTGTTGACATATTAATGTCGAAAATGGCGCTTAAGGATAAGGTCATCATAGCGAATATGACCTATGGTGAGCTGGTTGATCTTAATTCAAATTTGGGTGCTTATATCAAAAATATATTCCGTCTTTGGTCCGGTAATGATGAACTCATGGAATCTTGCAGGTTTGTGACCAAAAATAAAAAATTAAATGAAGACGGTGCATGCTTTGTCATTATTGAAACACTATGGAAAAGATTACGAAAGACACATAAAATAAGAGTGGTGAAATGAAAGCAAGATTTATATGCAGTGGGATATTATGTGACATGCCCAAACCCAATTTTCTGCTAATCGGTGCACAAAAGTCGGCAACTACCAGCATTAGCGTGATGCTTTCGAACCATCCCGACGTTATGGTTGTCAAAGGGAAGGAGCCGCATTTTTTCTCCGAAAACCGTCAATACGCCCGCGGTTGGGACTGGTATATGTCCCTTTTTTCACACTATAACGGGGAAAGGGCTATCGTGGATGCGTCCACGTCATACTCACGCGCAAGGGCCTTTCCCAACACAATATCGCGTATTATTAAGCATGTTCCGGACGCAAAAATCCTTTACTCAGTCCGTCATCCCCTTGACCGAATGGAATCGGCTTACATCGAGTGGCTGACCACGCCGGGTTTTCAGTCCATTGAAAACTCCATAAATGATATGGTTCGCAGAGAGCCAAACATTATCGAGTCGAGCCGGTACTGGAAAAATATCAGTATTTACAGAAAGTACTTTTCGGATCATCACATCAAGATCATATGGTTCGATGAGTACGTTGCTGATCCGGATGCAGTGCTGGCAGATGTTTTCAAGTTTATGGATGTAGATCCTTCCATTAAGATCCAGTATTCCCATTTGGCTATTGCGTCGAGTGAAAGTAGAATCAAAAAGATGCAGCTGTCCGGCCGACCTCCCCATATTGACACAACCTGGAACCCAACGGATCGACAATGGGCGATAGAGCAGCTTGGCAATGACACAAGACAATTCCTTGAATGGTGCGGAAGGCCGACGGACTACTGGCGACTCGACGCGAATGACAAGACCTGGTCTTCGAAAATATAGGTTTATGTGATAAATTCATTTCATGACATCCAAACTCATTGAAATTGTGAGAAGTTTTATAAAATTTGATCATTGACAATGCGCCTAACTTTCGATATTTGATTTTTAATTGCCCGTATTTCGGGTATCATTGTCACTGTATACCGGATGATCCCATACAATGAGTCGCTCTACCATCTTTGCAGACCTGCTGATCGTCATTACCTTTGCGGTGGTGACGTTCAGTTTGTGGGCCTATTTCAACCGCCCTGTCCCTGAGCCGCCCTGGCCGAATAACATACAGGGCTTTTCCTTTTCCCCATTCCGTGCCGATCAGGACGGCATTACCCGCGACTACCCATCGGAGCAGGAGATCGAGGAGGATCTTGAACGGTTGTCCGGCAAAACCTATGCCGTGCGAACTTACAGTGTTGACGGCCCGCTGGGCCAGGTTCCTGTTCTGGCGGACAAGCACAACATCAACGTGGCACTCGGGGTCTGGATCGGCGATGACAAGGCACGCAACCACCAGGAGGTTGAAACCGCCAAGCGGCTGGCCTGGACCCACCGCAACGTTGTGCGTCTGATTGTCGGCAACGAAGTGGTGCTCCGGGGTAATATGCCCAAGGAGGAACTCTTCGGGCATCTTGACTATTTGCGCGAGGCTGTTTGGCAGCCGGTGAGCACCGCCGAACCGTGGCACGTATGGATCAAGCATCCGGATTTGGCCCGTCACGTGGACTATATCACCGTTCACATGCTTCCTTACTGGGAAGGGGTGCACGTTGATCAGGCGGTGGGTTACATTTTCGATAAGATAGACCTGCTGCAGCACACCTTTCCCGGTATGCCCATCGTGATTGGCGAAGTGGGCTGGCCCAGCAACGGCCGGACCCGACAGTCCGCCGTGGCCTCCAACGCCAACGAGGCCCTGTTCCTGAGGCGCTTTTTGAACCAAGCCGATCAGCGGCACTACGTCTATTACGTGATGGAGGCCTTCGACCAGCCCTGGAAGGCAGCGGCCGAAGGCTCGGTGGGCGCCTACTGGGGCGTATATGACGTGCACCGCCAGCCCAAATTTCCCTTCACCGCACCGGTGGTCCGCATTCCCCACTGGAAAGTACTGGCCGGTCTGTCCGTAGTGGTGGCCTTGATTATCTTCAGCCTGCTGTTGTTCGACAGACGCGCGTTGCGTCGGGGAGGGCGAAGTTTCCTGGCCATCGTCGCCTTTGCCGCGGCCACAGCCGCCGTCTGGGTAGTCAACGACTACAGTCGCCAGTACCTGTCCCCTTACATCCTGCTCGTGGGCCTGCTGCTGTTCTTAGGGATGATCGGCGTTATGCTGATGCTTCTGGCCGAGGCTCATGAGTGGGCCGAGGCGCACTGGGCACGCTACCGAACCCGCCTGTTCATTCCACAGGAAGCGGTCCCGTTCGTGCCGCCCAAAGTCTCGGTCCATCTGCCGGCCTATAACGAGCCTCCCGATATGGTCATCAAGACCCTGAACGCCCTGGCGGCGCTGGACTATCCGGACTTTGAGGTGATCGTCATCGACAACAACACTCAGGAGCCGGCGATCTGGCAGCCCGTGGAAGCGCATTGCCGCAAGCTCGGCCCGCGCTTTCGGTTCTTTCACGTCAATCCGCTGGCAGGATTCAAGGCCGGGGCTCTGAACTACGCCCTCGGCCGGACGGCGCCGGATGCTCAGATCGTTGCAGTGATCGATAGCGACTACCAAGTCCGTCCGGACTGGCTCAAGGACCTCGTATCCTTGTTTACCAACCCGCGCATTGCCATCGTTCAGGCGCCCCAGGACTATCGAGACGGTGATGTCAGCACATTCAAGGCCATGATGCACGCCGAATACCGCGGGTTTTTTTACATCGGTATGATCACCAGAAACGAGCGCAATGCCATCATCCAACACGGCACCATGACGCTAGTCCGTCGGCAAGTGCTGGAAGACATCGGCGGCTGGGCGGAGTGGTGTATCACTGAGGATGCCGAGTTGGGATTGCGTATTTTCGAACGCGGTTTCGAGGCGGTCTATGTGTCCCGGAGTTACGGCAAGGGCCTGATGCCCGATACCCTCGCTGATTTCAAGAAACAGCGCTTCCGGTGGGCCTTCGGTGCGACTCAGATCATGCGGCGCCACCGCAGCGCCCTTCTGGGACGCAGCGGCCTGAGTGGGGGGCAGCGGTACCACTTTGTCGCCGGATGGCTGCCGTGGCTGGCCGACGGTTTTAATCTGGTCTTCAACTTTGCCGCCTTGAGCTGGTCAACGGCCATGGTGTGGATGCCTCGCAAGGTGGACCCTCCTCTGATCATGTTCGTCGTATTACCCCTGGCCCTGTTCTGCTTCAAGATGATCAAGCTAATCCATCTCTACACCACCCGGGTGGGAGCAAGCCCCCGTCAGACAATGGCCGCTACCTTAGCCGGATTGGCGCTGACGCATGTCATCGGCCGGGCCATGCTTACGGGGCTTTTCAGAAAAGATCGGGCCTTCTTTCGCACGCCCAAGATGGCAGCCACCCAACCCCTGACCAACGCTCTTTCCGCCGCCAGGGAGGAAGTGCTGTTCATGCTGGCCTTGTGGCTGGCCTCGTTTGCCGTGTTTCGGTGCACGACAATGAATTCGCCGGACGCCTACCTGTGGGTGTTCATGCTGCTGATCCAGTCGGTGCCTTACACGGCGTCGACGCTTGTGGCCCTGATCAGCGGGTTTCCAAAAATGCCCGCATGGCTGGTCGGGCGCAGCACCAGCATGGAAGTGGCGGTTCAGAAGATCCTGGCAGGCACCCGATTCAGGCACTCCGACGGCAAGACCGACAATGAACGGAATCGGGTTAAAGGTGATAAGTGAATATTTCTTAAAATCGGGGCGTTATGCATCTGATCCCGGAATAAGGGTTTTCAGAATATCTTCTTTACCAACGATCCCTACAAGCTCTCCTTCATCCACCACAGGGATCGTGTGAAAGTTTTTGTCCACCATGAGGGCAGCTACCTTTTCGATGTCCGTTTCGGGCTGGACCGTGACCGGGTTTGGTGTCATGGCCTGGGCCACAGTGGTGGCAGCAATCTTCTGAACCTGTTTTTCGATTTGTTTCATGGAGGTCAGCGTAATCAATCCATCAAGAAATGTGAAAAAAGAAGGGATGGGAAGTTTTTTTTGTTGCGCAATCAGGTCACTCTGGCAGAGAATTCCCACCAGTTTTCCCGTTTCATCCGTCACGGGGATGCCATTGATGCGGTTTCCCAGAAGAAGCTTTGTTGCCTGGACAATCTCCGTGTCGGGGGAAACGGTGATCAGCTCTCTTGTCATAATGTCTTTTACTTTGAGCATGGCAATACCTGCGATTTTTATGGAAGGTGGAACAGGTTAAAGATCAAAAACATATTTTATGTCCATTTTTCTTAAATAAATGAAGATTATTAAAATGTTGATTTCATGTCAAGGAAGATCATGTCTTATCCTCATGAAAATGACATGGTTTTTGCTCTGGAGGCGGTAAATAAAATAAACCGTATCCGGAATCTGGTTTATACCATAACTATCTGCAAAAACAGATAAAGAATACAGATGCTCAATATCTATTCTTAAATAAGGTTTTTCAGAAATGGACTAACCATAGGAACTATGATATATCCATAAAGCGAAAAACAGGGCCCGACTCTGCAAAAGCGCCGATAAAAGGCAAAAAGCCGGCCCTCAGATCCCTGTTTGAACGTTGCCGGATTATAAGTTTTTATTCAGGCACAAACGATAGCCATGTCCTTTAACGAAGCAAATCAGCAAGTAAAAATCTGGATGCAATTAGCTTGGGAGGCCTATGCAAAGAAGAGACTGATTCAGGTTTTCCATTACTTCCACCGTGCACTGGAGTATGCTGAACAGCAGGAATTAGCGCATGAAATTGCCTGGATCTGTCGAGATTTGGGATACGTCCACGCCCGGCAAGGTTCACTGAACCAAGCCCTTGATTATTTAAACAAGGGGCTTGCGCTTCACGTTGACGGATTAGAAATCGAGATCCGGGTCGGGCTCATAACAAACAAAGCAAGCGTGGTTGCCAGATTAGGGTCCTATAGAAAAGCAGTGGCTTTTCTGGATCAAGGCGCGAGTTTGATCCTCACCCACTATCAAAATCTCTCTTTGGCCCCCAGCCATATGGTTCTGTCCTATGCTGGAATCCTTCGGATGGCAAAGGATTTGCGAAAGGTAGTTGCTCTGCTGGATCAAGGCATCCTGCCGGACCGAGTCCAGGTTGAAATCAAGGGGTATAGCCCTTATGGTCACGGTGAGAACGGATAAGTGGCAACCTTTTTTACCGGATTTTTGATGTAACTCAAAAATAACTTTTAAATAAGTTCTGGTGTATTAAATAAATAATCACAGTGGGCTCCATAAATTGCTGAGAATTTGTTGAGAACTTACAATCAAAATATCTTGTAATCTAAGCCGGAGGAGTGAAAAATGAAAGTAAGCAGAGTTGCCCAGATGAGGTCTCTGGATCGATACGCCATAGAGAAACTCAACATACCGGAAGAGATTTTAATGGAAAACGCGGGGGAGGCTTCGTATTTTGTTATAATGGATGAATTCGGGGTTACGCATAAAAAATTTGTGATCATTTGCGGTATCGGCAACAACGGAGGGGATGGATTTGTTGTTGCAAGGAAAATCCACTCAACCGGAGGAGATGTAAAAGTCTTCATCCTGGGGGATGTGAATAAATTTAAAGGGGCGGCAAAAAAGAATTTTGATATTATATCCGGATTACAGATTGAAATCCGGCACGTTGAATCTGTTGATTCGATAAAGAGTGATGTCCTGCATTGCGACGTAATAGTTGACGCAATCTTTGGAACGGGCTTAACGAGAAATGTGGAAGGACTCTATAGAGATGTCATCCGGTTGATAAACAAAAGCAGGAAAAAGGTTTTCAGTGTTGACATCCCCTCCGGCATTAATGGCGATACGGGAGAAATTATGGGCGCCGCAGTTACGGCAGACTATACCGTAACTTTTGGCCTTCCCAAGATAGGAAATATGCTTTTCCCCGGCTATGAACACTGTGGAGAATTATATGTTTCACACATATCTTTTCCGCCATCCCTTTACAATAAAGCTTCGATAAAAGTTGGAATCAACGATTACATTAAACTTCCCCCAAAAAACAGAATTGCCCATAAGGGAGATTTTGGCGAGGTTCTCTTCATTGCCGGTGCTTCAAGCTATTTTGGAGCACCTTACTATTCCGCCCTTTCGTTTCTGAAGGCCGGCGGAGGGTATTCCCGGCTCGCTGCACCCAGTTCCGTGACCCCATTTATTGCCAATAAGGGAAGTGAGATTGTTTTTATCCCACAAAAAGAAACGGACTCGGGGAGCATCTCTTTAGAGAATATGGATGCATTATTTGAGCTTTCTGAAAAAATGGATATGGTGGTCATCGGTCCCGGCTTATCATTAAATGAAGAAACACAACAATTGACAAGAGAACTGGCAAAGAAAATCGAAAAGCCCCTGCTTATCGATGGTGATGGGCTTACCGCCGTTTCCAAGGACCTGGATACACTAAAACAGAGAAAGGCGCCGACCCTATTGACGCCTCATATGGGAGAGATGTCCAGAATTACAAAAATGAGTGTTGGCGATCTTGACAAAAATAAAATAGATATTCTGCAAAGCACCACAAAAGAGTTGAATTCAATTATTGTTTTAAAGGGGGCCCATTCACTGATCGGCTATCCCGATGAGAAGGTCTATATCAATATGAGTGGGAATCCCGGAATGGCTTCGGCAGGATCGGGTGATGTCCTGACGGGAACCATTGCCGCCATGTTTGGTCTTGGCTTGTCCATTGAAGATGCGGTAAGAAAAGGGGTGTTCATTCATGGGTTTTCCGGCGACCTTGCGGCAAAAGATTTGGGTGAAGATGGAATTACGGCTCAGGATATACTCGATTATCTACCACTTGCCATGAAAATGGATCGGGAAGGCCTTGACGAAACCTTAACGGACGCTTACCAAGGCGTCCGTGTTGTATAGGAGGAAAAAATGAGGGCATGGATTCTTGAAAAACAGGCAAAGATCGAGGAAAGACCTTTGAGGTTGGCGGAGGTTCCTACACCCCGCGCAAAAGATGATGAGATACGGATTAAAATCCTGGTATGCGGTGTATGCAGGACAGATATCCATATTGCAGAAGGGGACCTTTGCTTGAGAAAATCACCTTTAATTTTAGGTCACGAGATTGTGGGAATTGTTGATGAAATCGGTAACGATGTAAAAAAATTCAAGGTTGGCGATAAGGCAGGTGTGTGCTGGTTAAACAGTACCTGTGGAAAATGTAAATACTGCCTGTCCGGTAAGGAAAACTATTGTCCGGACATCAAATCTACGGGTTGGGATGAAGATGGCGGATTTGCAGAATATATAACGGTCTTAGAAGATGTTGCTTTGCCTTTAAACGATATAAGGTTAGAACCTGCCGATATTGCACCGCTCATGTGTCCGGGTATCGCCGGATATGCGGCATTCAAACTGACAAAAGCTCAAAAGGGCGGCAAACTGGGTCTTTACGGGTTCGGCCCCACAGCCTTTTGTGTTCTCAAGGTGGCAAAATCCATGGATATAGAGGTATATGTAAGCACAAGATCCCCAAAGAATATTCAAGATGCAATAAACCACGGGGCAAACTGGGCCGCAGACACATCAAAAGAACAGATGCCCTGCAAACTCGATTCAGCAATTGTATTCCCTCCCGCAGGCAACCTGGTTGAACCCACCCTTTCTCAGGTGGAGAAGGGAGGAATAGTGGTTCTTGCACCGGTAAGCTCATCCCCTATTATAATAGAAAATTACAGTGAAAATCTGTGGGGACGGGCCATAGAAACCCTGTATAACCTAAAAAAATCCGAGGCTGATGAATTTCTTGAAATTGCTGACAGGCTTAAGATAAAACCGGAAAGAGGTGTCTTTCCCTTTGAAGACCTGCAGGATGTCCTCATCGCAGTCAGACAGGGGAAAGCAAAGGTAGCTAATTCTGTTATTAAGATTTCAGACTGATTATACCTGCTGATTTTTAGAGTTAATTTCGGAGGCTTTATTATGAAAAAAACAACAGAGGTTGAACCTCACGGCGGTTCACTTGTTAATCTTATGGTGGATGAAGAGCGAGCCGCCGTTCTAAAGGAGATTGCTATGAATCTGCCGGACGTTACATTAAACGACCGGCAGCTTTGTGATCTCGAACTCCTGGCAACCGGGGCTTTTTCACCGCTTGACGGCTTTATGTCCCGGACCGACTATGAATCCGTGCTTGACCGCATGAGGCTACAGAGCAATGTCCTATGGCCCATACCGGTATGTCTCGGCATATCCGATATCCAGGCTCGGGCTCTGGAAGCCGGTCAATCGGTCACGTTAAGGGATCAGGAAGGGTTCCTGCTTGCCATTATGCATATTGAGGATATGTGGTCTGTGGATCGAGAGAAGGAGGCATCATTAGTATACAGCACAACCGACATGAACCACCAGGGGGTTGAGTATCTTTTTAATACAGAAGGCGATCATTACGTGGGGGGCAAAATCGAGGTTTTGAGCCTCCCGCTTCACTTCGATTTTAAACAGCTTCGCATGACTCCATTAGAGATCAGAAACATTTATCGGAAACTCGGATGGCAGCGGGTGGTAGGGTTTCAGACTCGAAATCCCATCCAGCGTCCCCAGTTTGAAATGACGGTGGCGGCCATGCGGCAGGCCAGGGCCAATCTACTCATTTTGCCGGTAACGGGTATGACAAAACCCGGCGATTTTGACCATTATACCCGAGTCAGATGCTATCGAGCGATGACTCGCCACTACCCGCCTGACTCTTTTATACTGAATCTACTGCCGCTCTCCATGCGTTTATCCGGTCCCAAAGATGCGCTTTTACATACAATCATCGCAAAAAATTACGGCTGCACCCATTTTATCATAGGACGTGACCATGCCAGCCCCGGAATAGATGCCGGAGGAAACCATTTTTACCAAAGAGACGCGGCTCACCGATTGACCCAAGAATACAGCAGTGAAATCGGAATGACCATTATCCCGTTTGAAGAGCTTGTCTATCTTCCTTTTGAAGATGAGTACCGTTCTCAAGATCAGGTTCCCGAGGGGACCCAGTATATTTCCTTTTCAAGCTCAGATATCCGTGAGAGGATCAGGACCGGACGGCGCATCCCCGAATGGGCCACCTTCCCGGATGTTGAGGCCGAACTGAAAAAGGCTTACCCATCTCCGGATAAGCAAGGCTTTACGGTCTTTCTGACCGGGCTTCCGGGTGCCGGAAAATCGACTATTGCCAAGGTGCTCTATGCCCGCTTTCTGGAAATGGGGGATCGTCCGGTCACCCTGCTGGACGGCGATATTGTGCGGCAGAATCTTTCGAGCCATCTGAGTTTTTCCAAAGAACACCGGGATATTAACGTACGACGCATCGGTTTTGTGGCCAGTGAAATCACCAAAAACCGCGGCATCGCCATTTGCGCGCCAATCGCGCCCTACAATGCCACCAGAGCCGAAATCCGGAAAAACATCGAAACTTACGGCGGGTTTATTGAGGTTCACGTATCGACTCCCATTAAAGTATGTGAAAAAAGGGATCGCAAGGGTATGTATGCGAAGGCCCGGGCCGGGATGATCAAAGGGTTTACCGGTGTCGACGATCCATACGAGTTTCCGGAATCGCCGGAGGTTCGGATCGACACCACCGACCTCAATCCCGATGAGGCCGTCCAGGAAATCCTACTGCTGCTGGGGCAAAAAGGATATATTTAGCAAAATTGTATAACAAACAAAAAGGGGTTACGGTATATATCGTAACCCCTTAAATTTAATGGTAGGCGGTACTGGATTTGAACCAGTGACTTCTACCGTGTGAATGTGAAATATGCTGTTATTACAATATATTATGAAACAATAACATACAATAATATCAATAAAAAATGATTTTAATATTGTTTAGTGATATGGGTTTTTTTATGATATTTTTTTCATTATGGTCAAAATCTGGTCACAATTTTTATTCTAAGTTTCCGGGGATAGGGTGATTACAGATCTCTTGCCACGACATGAAATCGATTAAAACCAATAGATATCAAACCCGAACTGTAAATATCAAATCGTGATCGTTGAGAGATATCCATTTCCATATTTCGTGCATCGTTTACTATGAATACCTTGGAGGTATCTCACGGATTCAAATAAGTCAAATCCGTGTGGTCTCCATTAGTGATCCGCACTTTGGCCCTTTTTCAGATATGTCTATCAATAACTGGCAGAGGACCACGGGCGTGAGCCCGTGGGTGAATGCCAAAGCTAAAATTGGTTAATTCATTTAGAAAGTGCCACGGGCGTAAGCCCGTGGGTATCTACTCCCAGTCGGTTTGTTTTTTATAACGACTTAAAAAACTATCATATACAATATACGAATGCAACTACCAACTATTTTCTCCAAAATAATAGAGGTCCCGCCACATGAAAATTAAAATCGTTAAAAATAGATTCAGCGCGATAGAACCACATATTAAAGGTAAGACTGTTCTGGATATAGGGTGCGTTGATGCACGGCCGGATGGCAAAAAAAAATATGAAAGTACAGGGCTGCATCATTTCTTAAATGAGCATGCTTCTCAATTGATAGGTGTGGATACAGATCAAGATGGTGTAAAACAGATGAAAAAAGATGGATACAATGTCATAGAAGCCAATGCTGAAGATATGAATCTGGGCAGACAGTTTGACTCTATTGTGGCAGGCGAACTTATTGAACACCTTAGCAATCAAGGCCTTTTCCTGGAAAACATAAAACGTCATCTCGTCGAAAATGGCACTTTGATTATTACCACGCCAAACGCATTTTCAATAGTGAGTTTTTGGCGTATTTTGAGGAAAAACAAGATCAAGGTACACGCGGAACATACATGCTGGTATGATCCAATAACTATTGAACAGTTGCTCAGAAGATATTCCTTTGAAATAGAAGAGATCTTTTTCGCTAATAAAAGTAAATGGTATCTAAAAAGGAATTTTTATAAATTGAAGTATCAAATTCCTAAATTCATTTCTAACATCAGACCTTATTTTTCGGGTGTAATAATCGTAATTGCAAGGCGAAGGAATTAACGTACACGTACGATTCTACGAACATCATCAAACCGAGCTTTTTATGAAAAGGCAGCATTATGGGTGACAAAAACCAATTATGGTATGTCAAAAATCATATTGAGAAATTTGACGGGCCATATTTAGAAATAGGTTCTAAAAATTACGGCAGCACTCAAAATTTACGCTCATTATTTCTATCCAAGGAAACATATATAGGAATAGATATGAGCGAAGGTGACGGCGTAGATTTAGTGTTGGATCTTACAGATAATTTCAATGAAATTGACAAGCGGCTTAATGGCGAAAGATTTGGAACAATATTTTGTTTCAGCGTCATGGAACATTGCGAACAGCCATTTAAGATGGCAGAGAATTTAACACGTTTGCTTAAAACCAATGGCAAACTTTGTATATCTGTACCCTTTTCATGGAAGTTCCATGGATATCCATCTGATTATTGGAGATTTACCCACGAGGGTATAAAAAAACTATTTCCCAAACTATATTTCGATCTTGAAAAAGGATTAGTATCAACGGCTCGTTTTAAAGATTTTTACCCATTAGATGAAGATCTTGGCAAAAAAGAGCAGTTTCTCAGAGGCCACCAACTCAAGGGGCCTTGAACAATTCATGTATGTCTTTAAAAACTTACAAGCCAAGGCCACCAAAGATTTACCAAAACATCACCCCGATCTTGGAAATCTTGTAGGCATAGATGGATCATTGATCGATGCAACACTTTCAATGTACTGGGCCGATTACAGAAAAGGAGCTAAAAAAGCCAAGGTTCATGTTGGTTTCGATCTAAACCGCAGTATTCCTCGAAAAATCTTTCTTACCGGTGGCAACGGGGCTGAACGGCCCTTTGTCAGCCAGATCCTTTCTCCTGGAGAAACAGGCGTCATGGATCGAGGGTACCAATGCCATGAAAAATTTGATTTGTGGCAAAAAGAAAACAAACTCTTCATGTGCCGTATTAAAGCTACCACCAGGAAAACTATTATACAGGCCAATCACGTCGAACCTGATAGTATTATCTTTTATGATGCTGTCGTATTGCTCGGTACCGCCGGAATCAATCAAACCGAAAAACCCCTTCGGCTTGTTGAATATGAAGTTGACAATGTAAAATACTGGATTGCTACAAACCGTTTGGACCTTTCAGCTGAACAGATAGCAGAAGCGTATAAGCTTCGATGGAACATTGAAAACTTCTTTGCTTGGTGGAAAAGCCACCTTAGAGTTTACCACTTGATCGCCAGGAGTGAACATGGGCTTATGGTTCAGATCCTTGCAGGTTTGATAACCTACTTGCTGCTTGCAATCTATTGTTACGAACAGCATATGCAAGCCTTTTGATTGAACATGGCGAAACAATCAAATACATTCAAAGTCAGCTTGGACATTCAAGCCCTACGGTAACTTTAAACGTATATACTCATCTGATGAAACCGACGAATCAAGAG
>JBARSG010000291.1:0-6244 GCA_049644625.1 Desulfobacterales bacterium
ACCCTTGGGGTAACGTTTGACTAAAATGTAAAGTTGTGGAATATGCTTTACCTAAATTCTGCAATTGTCGAAGATGCCGGAGATACAAGGCATCAGATAATTTTTAATAATTCAAATAAAATGAACACCATACCTTCAGACAGTATTGCCTTAATGGTCACCTCACCCCCATATCCGATGATCGAAATGTGGGAGCATATGTTACTCTGGAACACGAATACATTCTTATTGTTCGAAAAGGTGAAATGAAAACAGAGAATTTAAAACATCCAAAGATAAAAAAATCAAAGTAAAAAAACCATGGCTAATCACAGGAAATTCAAGTTCTTCTCACATCGAAATATGGCCCAACCTCCGGGATCCGGGAAACCCCATCATACAAAAAATGGGTTTCAAAATCTTTATCCCCATGAAAAACCGAGTTTCTTTGACTTTCTAAAATGGCGGTGGAGACGGCGTTCACAGATTGTTGTGTGCGGCCAAAACCATAATTTCACGCCGGCCCAAAACAATGCCGCTTTTCTTCAATCCAATCACAAACTGAACACCCTGACCTGGATCGGCCATGCCACGGTTTTGCTTCAGCTGGAAGGAAAAAATATTCTTACGGATCCACATTTTTCAACGTATGCAACTCCATTGCGGTTGGCCGGTTTACAAAGGGTGGTACCGCCCGGGCTTTCCCTTGAGGAGCTGCCGAAAATCCATATGGTGGTGATTTCCCATGACCACTATGACTCGTTGGACACACAAACCATAGAAAAACTCCATGACCTTGAACAGGGCAAGGAGACCACTTTTTTTGTTCCCCTGGGGGTAAAGCGCTGGTTTAAGCGTCGGGGGATCCGCCGTGTGGTTGAGCTTGACTGGTGGGAAAGCCATGGTCAAGAAAAATTTAAGATCACGGCCGTTCCCGCTCAACACTGGAGTAAAAGAAGCCTATTTTTTAAAAATAAAACCCTATGGGCCGGCTGGGTTGTGCAAACAAAAGATTTTAATTTCTTTTTTGCCGGAGATACCGGATACTCCCCGATCTTCAAGGAAATTGGCCGCAAATTGGGACCCTTTGATGTGTCTGCCATCCCCATAGGGGCTTATGAACCGAGATGGTTCATGCGACATCATCATGTCTCCCCTGAAGAAGCCCTCCGGATTCATCTGGATGTGGCATCAAAAAAGTCCGTGGGCATTCATTGGGGCACTTTCGTACTTACCGATGAACCCCTTGGTGAGCCTCCTCAGAGACTTAAAACGGTCCTAAAGGCAAAACAAATACCGGAGGACGCTTTTCTGGTTATAAAACATGGAGAAACCCTTATTTTCTAAAATTTTAACTGGTTAACCCTGTTAGGGGTAACATCTAAATAAATTATGGAGGCGGGTCAATAGGATCATTTCATACACCAGAACTTATTGAGAAGTTACGAATAAGGAAGACAACTATCTGAACTTATTAGAAGTGATTTGGTCGGGACGACTGGATTTGAACCAACGACCCCAGCGTCCCGAAGACGGTGGGTCATTTATATCTATCAAAATTGGCAGAGGACCACGGGCGTGAGCCCGTGGGTGAATGCCAAAGCTAAGATTAGCAAATTCCTTTTTAAGTGCCACGGGCGTAAGCCCGTGGGTATCTACTTGGATTGATAAAGAAAAAAAATGGTAAAAATTGGCAATACGATTGTATTACCAAAAGTGAAATTTATTGATATTTCAATTACGATATGGGATTTTTGATAATATTACAACAAAAAAATAAATTGAATTAACTGTCCCGATCTATCCTTGAAAGTTCGATATCGCAATTTCTGAAGCCATTCTTAGTTTCAAAATATATAGCAGATCTCGCAACTACTAAATGGGAATAAAAATCTCAGCTTTCTTTGTCTAAAAAAAGATAAAAAGCAAACCAATACCAATCGCCAGAAAAGGTAGAGCATATTTTAGATATCGTATTCCCGGCGGTAATGGTAAACAGCGCATGGAGTTTGTTGGCTACAAAATCACAGAGGCAAGGGACGCCGACGGTAAGCGGAAGGTTCAAAAAAGGGAAAATAGGTTTGAATTTAATATCCTGCCAGAATCTAAAATGACCTTTCGCGAGCTTGCTGATTGGTACGTGGGGCTTACTTCTGTTAAAAAGCTCGCATCTTATAGAAGGATTGAAATCGCACTAAACAATTTTTGCGATGTTTTCGGGAACAAAATCGTTAAAACTATCAAATCCGTCGAACTGGAAGAATATCAGGAAAAGCGCAAGGAGCAGGGAAAGGCGCCCGCAACGATAGACATGGAATTATCAATAGCAAAGACGGTAATCATTAAGGCGTTTGATAATGATATGGTTAGCGGTCGGGTTTTAAAGGCGTTCAGATCGGTTAAAAAGAAACTGAAGAAAGGTACCAATGCCCGAAAATGGTGCATACATTTATGTGAAGAGCCATTAGTTAAGGAAGTGAGAAAAGAAGATCCTTATTCAAAATTTTTAAAAGATTGAGTCTGGCAGGTATTTTGGATAGGAATAGGATTTGCAGAAGGGTGCAGCAAATGTTGACAGGATTTTTCTATAATGCACTAAAATATATTCGAATCAAGATGTTAGGATGTGCAATAAATGTTAACCATGCAACAAGTTTTGCAGGGTTTCCAATAAGGAAAGACCTTTAGGGTTGGCTGAATTGTTGAGTCGTTGATGTACGATTTCGTGCCTGAAGCTTCAATTACCGAAAAGGGAGGTGTAGGACCGAAATCAAGCCTGGATTTAAAGTCATCGGACAGCACCGGGTATTTATTTATTATTCTTTTCTTTTTTTCAATTTTCGTTTTTCCTTTGCATTCACGGTTGCAGACTTTTTCATGATCTGGCTGTACGATATAGATAACAAAGGTTTTCTGTTTGCACCGATCACAAATCATTTGGTCCCCCCTTCTTTAGCAGTTTATTCTTTATCTTTTATGCTCTGAAGGAATTTGCCCTATAATAACAGCAAAAATCGTGCCGGATTAGACAAATGGAATCAATTCATTAAATTTCAGATAGTGATAGCTATCGAAGGAAAATAGTCCAAAATATTCTGATATAAAAACCACAATTATTGTGTAAAGATTTACATATTAGGTAATTCACGTAAGTTAGAAAAGAGGAGTAAATCGTAGGATTGTTTAGAGGGTTTGATATTTATGTAAAACCACAATATATGGCAGTTGGTGTCTTCAGGCTTTAGTGTACGATTTCGTGCCTGAAGATTCGATTCCCGAAAAATGAAGGTTTATAAACGAAATCATAAAAAGTACAGATCTTACCAGTATACCAAATGAACTGTGATATTTAGAAGTTATGATAAATTTGATGTGAACAAATTAGATAGACAATTTGGTGCACAAACGGGTTTTTTTCTTAACCCCTATATGTTGTATACGTCCTCTTAGACCGGATCAGCACCGCTGTAATCGATTACGTGCCAAGTTGCAAATTCCCGAAAATTGAAGGTATCTAATAAGTGTTTTATCCATAGTCCTTACCAGTATCGACACCATTCACAACAACAATTGATATACAGATATCATATTTTTCTGATGTCAGGTCAAGTAAATCCTATTTTTGACAATTGTCAAAACGTCTCCGCCAAGGACAAATTATGTTCTCAGATAAAAGTCCAAATCCTTTTCAAGTGATTTTGGATCGATGTACTGTGCACCGACATTGCGATCGATGATCCATATTATTTTGACAAGTTTGTGGATTTCCGTTCTCATTGGATTGTCTAAAGCAAATTTCAATTCAACTGTATCAATTCTGGAAATATAATGTGGCTTAAGACTTGCAAATCGGATTCCGCTCGCTGAAATATCTTCAATGATTATTTCTCCTTTTTCATCTTTCCCTTGGACAAAGTATTCACCATGGAGCCGGACTTTCTTACGGTAATGCTTTCGAAATTCCAAGGTGAGCCGAAAAACTTCGCCACATCGGCATTTGGCCTTTAGTTTTTTTTGAGTATTCTTGAAATCCGTCACATCTATATTTTTCTCAAGTCCGCATTTGGGGCAGATTATAGTTGCTTGATTGGTATCGTCTACATAAATTTTTTTCATTTTATTTAACAATCCTCAAACGGTGAGTCTCTCCTTATATCTTTCATATTTCATGCATCCTTATCAACCGTCTACTTCTTTAACTTCTGGACAATGTTCATTCGCATCTGGCATATGCAGATATGCCGATTTATAAAGGGAACTGCAAAGGGATGTGTGTAGCTTTTCCCGTCTTTTATTTATTTTTTCAAAGGCACCTTTAATTGCACGCTCTAACACTTCAAATGTGACTGGCTTACAAAGAAGGCCATCAAGGCCCATCTCTTCAAGTTGATAATACTCAACCTCTGCAACAAGACCAGAAAAAGCATAAATAACAGTCTCTGGATTTCTTTCTTTAATTCGCATACACAATTCAATGCCGTCTATCTCTGGCAATCTTAAATCCATTAAAATAAGTGGAAACTCTTCCCTCTCTAATATTTCCAAACCTTCTTTCCCATTTTTGGCACATTCAGGATCGTATCCAAGCTTAACAAGCCCCATCTTTATCACTTGCCTTATAGCTTCTTCATCGTCTACAACTAATATCTTCTTTGAAACCGTTGTCATTTAAGTCCCTTTCTCGTATATAAGTTATCTGAGCCCAGTCATTTTTATTGGAGGATCAAGTCAGGTCCGTATTCAGAGACTTTATTTATCAATGATACATTTGTATTTTTTGGTTTATAGTTATCGTCTATCTTTTGATGGGTTTTGAATTACAATATATGTGCCAAAGGTTGTTTGTTTGACATATTAGTGTCCACATGTAGCCGGAAAGCTTTATTCTATAGGGATCTTGGGTATTATTTTTAAACGCCATAGATTAGGAAATTATCCTAAAGGAAGGTTTTGATGGGGTGTAGATCATAGAAAAATGCACAGAAAAATGTGCACTGTGCACAGATTTTTGGGCATGACATTCAAGAAACGTTTAAACAATATATTGTTTTGAGTTACCATAATCCGGGTTTCGTAATAAGGGAATGGTGCTTTGAGGTAAGATTTAGATATCTTAAAAATTTAGAGAGTTGTACTCCATAGCAGATATTCAAAATGAAAGGGCAGCCGCATTAGCTGTCCTCTATGCTTTTAATGATGACCTTAATCGTTATTTCTTAAACTTTTTCCTTGCTCTTACAAGGCCAATTAAGCCACAGGCAAAAAAGAGCATTAGTGCCATTACAGCTACAAGCCCATACTTCAGAGCAACCCAACTCATTCCCACAACAGGAAGTAAGCTCAAACGTACTATTGTTCGTAAATTTTCATGTTTTGCGATGAGGGCAGCCATCTGTGGTGAGTATTTGTAATAGAAACCAACGAAGGCTTTTCCAATGCTGTTGTTGAGTAGGAATCGATCACGGAAGTCACGCAATATATTGACATGTGGATCCATTGGAGAGCCGTATGCAGCAGTGGCTATGAAACAACTAATAAAGACTTTGGAGCCGTCATCATCGCAGTCTGTGCATCCTACATACCAAAGACAACCCCTTTTATTGGATCGAGCGTTTTCTTCTGAAGAAACCAATTGCGAAGCATATTTTGTGTCAGGGGGTTCTTCAACAGCATATGCATAGCCATCGTATATCATCCGATCATTTACAAACGTGTTACTAACACGGGTGTATCTTAAGAGCCTTTCGTTGCTGTCTGTTTCCGATACATCCTTTTCTAAATATACGGTTTTTCCCTCAATCAGTGATTTTAAATGTTGAGTTGATTGTGTTGAACATATTTCCACTGTTTTTGGGGCGTCTGTTCCGATCAGTCTGACGCTTTTATCATCGGTCAGTTCAAATGTATCACCATTAATCACGCTTTTTACATCATAATATCCATCCGGATAATCTGCTAAGCCAATATTTGGTAAAATTAATAAAGATATAATGGTAAGAAATAAAGTGATTGTTATAGTACGGTTCTTCATTCTGGTTACCTCAAGTCCAAGAAAGTTGTCGGAAGATATAGGCTGTGATCACTTGCCATACACACATCTTAAAGCCAACTCTTGTTCATTACATATACCATAAAATTGAAAAGGGCAAACCCTGCGAAATGGACTTGCCCTTATTGAAAAACGATATCACAAATAATTTATGGCCTCAAAAACCTGCCGTTTATAGCAGATAGTGCGCCACGAGCGCACTTTAATATAAAGTGT